>JANOVQ010000511.1:0-8312 GCA_031417495.1 Pseudomonadota bacterium
CCCGCAGCGACTGGGCCCCACTGGGGGATGGGAGTCGCGAGGACGAGGGTCCCGCCCGCCACGCCGCCTACGATCAATTGTGACTTTCCGAGCGCGAAAACCGGAGCAAATCATGCAGGCGTACCAACGAGAATTTATCGAATTCGCGCTCGCTCGCGAGGCCCTGAAGCTCGGCAGTTTCAGGTTGAAATCCGGCCGCGAGAGTCCATATTTCTTCAACACTGGCGTCTTCGACAGCGGTCGCGCACTGGCGCGCCTGGGCGAATACTATGCGGCGGCAATGGTCGCCCACGCGCCCGCCTTCGACATGATCTTCGGGCCTGCTTACAAGGGCATTCCCCTCGGCGCGGCAGTCTCGATTGCGCTTGCAGAGCACCATGACCGGGATGTGCCTTTCTGCTTCAATCGCAAAGAAATCAAAGACCATGGCGAGGGCGGCACCATCCTCGGCGCAGCCCTGCGGGGGCGAGTTCTGATCGTGGATGACGTGATCTCGGCCGGAACCTCAGTCAACGAGGCGGTCGCGATTATTGCCGGTGCGCAGGCGAACCCGGCGGGGGTGGTAATTTCGCTCGATCGCCAGGAGCGCGGGAAAGGCGAATTATCGGCGGCCCAGGAAGTGCAGGCACGGCATGGGATCCCTGTCGTCAGTATTGTCACCTTAGCCCATGTGGTGGAATTTCTGAGCGCGCTGGGTGGTCGTGCTAAAGAAATTTCGGAAATTAACGATTACCGTACACGGTACGGCGCGCAGGCCTAGGGCTGATCCAAGTTCAGCGCGGGTTGGTGTCCGAGGGGTATACTTTTTCCG
This sequence comes from Pseudomonadota bacterium, assembly GCA_031417495.1. Lineage (GTDB taxonomy): Bacteria > Pseudomonadota > Gammaproteobacteria > CAIKBL01. Next base: position 812 of record JANOVQ010000511.1, read on the forward strand.
CCAGAACGCTTGGCAATCAGCAGGGTTTACAGTTATGCGTGGGTTTCGTTTGAATGCGGCGTGGGTTTTCGATATCGCAGTGCGCGGGGTGCTACTCGCCGCGTTAGGTGGTTTGACCGTGCAAGCCAACGCCTCGATTAAATGCTGGATCAACAAGGACAATGTCCACGAATGCGGTAACGCGGTGCCACCGGAGTATGCGCAGGAAGAACATGAAGTCAAAAGCGCGAATGGGATAACGATCAAAACGCAAGGTCGCGCCAAGACGCGCGACGAAATCGCGCAACAACGCGCCGAACAGGACCGTGCCGCCCGTAAAAAAGCCGCAGCCGACGCCATTGCCCGGAAACAGGCGGCCGCCGACAAGGTCCTTCTAGACACCTTCGGGAGTGAAGATGACATGGTGCTGGCGCGCGACGGGCAGCTCGCGAATCTCGATTCTCAGATAAAGCTCACCAAGAGCCAGATTGAGAAAGTCGAGAAATCGCTCGATCAACTGATCTCGAAGGCCGCCGACTTTGAAAAACGTAACCAGAAAGTACCGCCGAACCTGCTGAAGGATATTGCGCGTCTACAAGGGCAAATTGCCGAACAAAAGGGCTTCATCGAGGCGAAATTGAGCGACCAGACGAAGCTGCGCAAAAAATTCGAGCTCGACATCGCACGTTTCCGAGAATTGCGCGGCGCGCGACGGTAAGGGAGGGTTCGCGGCTAAAGCCGCGATGCCGCGCCCGCGCGGTGACTTCGAAAACCGTCCTCACGGCACAAATAAGGCACGCGCCAGCATGCCCCATTGCTCTGCCCAGTACTGCGTCGGCAACTGGCGAAATCCGCTGCGCACAAACTGGCTGATAAGCCCAATTAACAGCGCACAGAAAAGATTGGCCGTGCTTGGAATCAGCGCCCGATCAGGTTGGGGTCCCGGCGCCAGTGTGGCCTCGCGCAAGACCTGCCGGATCTGAGTTTCCAGACGTTCGAAAAACTGCAGCACGCGCGCTCGCAGGCGCTCGTTTTCCCCGAGCAGGATGTCCCCGAGCAAAATCCGCGCGATGCCCGGGTTTTTCTCGGCGAATTGCAGCATCACAGAACCAATTTGCGCGCAGCGTTGGAGGGGATCGGGTTGCTCCTGCAGAATCCGATTGATGAGACCGAACACCGCGTCTTCCGCGAATTCGATCAGCGCATCAAACATTTTGGCTTTGCTGGGAAAGTGGCGGTAGAGCGCCGATTCCGACACGCCGACTGCAGCAGCCAGTGCCGCAGTGGTGAGCTTGGCCCCCGGCTTGGTCTCAAGCTCGCGAGCTATTACTTCGAGTATTTGCTGCCGCCGCCCGTTTTTCACCGGTGTTCGATCAGGGTGCCGATACCAGAATCTGTAAATAACTCCAACAGCACGGCGTGTTCGATGCGGCCATCAATAATGTGCGCGCGCCGCACCCCCGCGTTGACCGCCTCGATGATCGAATCCATCTTGGGCAACATCCCGCCGCTAATCGTGCCATCAGCCATTAAGGCAGCGACTTCCGCGGTGCTCAGGCCGGTCAGCAGCTGTCCTTGCTTGTCCAGCAGGCCGACGATGTTGGTCAGCATAATGAGCTTTTCGGCCTGCATGACTTCGGCAACTCGGCCGGCGACCAGATCAGCATTGATGTTGTAGGACTCACCCTGCGTGCCGACGCCAATTGGCGCGATGACCGGAATGAAATCCCCTCGGGTGAGATAGTCGAGCACCGATTTATTGATCTCGGTCACTTCGCCCACGTGGCCGAGATCGATGATTTCCGGCGCTTCGAGTGCCTCGCGGCGACGCGCAAGCGTTAGCTTGTGCGCATGAATTAATGGACCGTCCTTGCCGGTCAAACCGATCGCACGACCACCATGCGCATTGATCAGGCTCACGATCTCTTTATTCACCAGTCCGCCGAGCACCATTTCCACCACTTCCATGGTTTCAGTGTCGGTTACGCGCATGCCATCCACGAAATGGCTCTCCTTGCCCAGCCGCTGCAGTAGGGAACCGATCTGTGGCCCCCCGCCGTGGACCACGATCGGATGGATGCCGACCAATTTCATTAACACCATGTCGCGCGCAAAGCTGCGCTTAAGCGCGTCATCCACCATGGCGTTGCCGCCGTACTTGATGACGATGCACTTGCCCTGGTAGCGCTGGATGTACGGCAGTGCCTCAGTCAGCACATGCGCGATATTTAAAGCCTGAGAAGAATCTAGCGCCATGTGAGATTTAAAAGGGCAGTTCCAGATTCGGATCGACACTGACGAGCAGCGTCCGGAAGCGTTCTTTGACTTCCGCCAACGCCGCATGCGTGTCGCCCTCGAAGCGCAACACCAAACAGGGCGTCGTGTTGGAGGGCCGCACCAAGCCCCAGCTGTGCGTGAAATCCACGCGGATGCCATCGATCTCAGTCAATTCACCATCCGGAAAATCGAGCGCTGCGCGGACTTCCTGCATAAAGCCCGCGTGCCGTTCTTCCGGCATATCGAGGCGCAGCTCTGGCGTTGCGACCGCCTGCGGCAGGCGCGCGAACACCTGCTCGGGAGGTTCGTTGGCGTTGACCAAAATTTCCAGCAAACGCGCCGCTGAATAGAGCGCGTCATCGAAACCGTACCAACGCTCTTTGAAAAAGATATGGCCGCTCATTTCACCGGCCAGGAGGGCGCCGGTTTCCTGCATCTTCTGCTTGATCAGCGAATGCCCGGATTGGCACATGATCGGCTCGCCGCCAGCCCCGCGAATCACTTCCGCGAGCAGACGCGAACACTTCACGTCATAAAGAATCTTGGCGCCGGGATTGCGGCTCAACACATCCTGCGCAAACAACATGAGTTGGCGATCAGGCCACAGAATATTGCCTTCTCGATCCACCACGCCGAGTCGATCACCATCACCATCGAAGGCCAGACCCAGATCGGCCTGCTCATGCCGCACAATTGCAATCAGATCTTCGAGATTCTCCGGCTGACTGGGATCCGGGTGATGATTGGGAAACTCACCGTCGATTTCGCAGTAGAGTTCGATCACATCGTGGCCGATCGCGCGCAGGATATGCGGGGCCACGATCCCCGGCACGCTATTGCCACAATCCACCACCACTTTTAGGGCATCTCCGAGCGAGACCGGGATGTCTTCACTGATGCGCCGAATGTAGTCGGGGACGATTTCGATTTCCTGCAGGTTGCCGGTACCGGTCGTCAAGTCCTGATCGTCAATCCGCCGACGAATTGCCTGAATTGCCGCACCTGATAAGGTTTCGCCATCGAGCACCATCTTCAGCCCGTTGTACTGCGCGGGATTATGACTGCCGGTGATCATCACGCCGGTGCGGGTATCGAGATAGTGCGTCGCGAAGTACAGCACTGGCGTCGGGGTCAGACCGATGTCGAGCACATCGCGTCCGGCATCGCGCAGGCCCTCGACCAGCGCACCGCGCAGCGCGACGCTCGACACGCGCCCATCCCGCGCAACTATCACCGTCTGCTGTTTGCGCGCGCCGGCTTCGGCGCCGAAGGCACGCCCAATTTGATAGACGGCTTCGGGTGTCAGGGTGTCGCCGACGATGCCGCGAATGTCATAACTGCGGAAAATCGAGGGCGAGATCGCGGTCGCTGTTTCGCTCAGCGGCGGCGAGTTAACGACTTTGGGCGGGGCAACCTCAAGCGGGGGAGACGCCATCATCATGGTGTCGTCCGCACTCAAGGAGCGGGGCGGCGGTGCGATGGGTGCCGCGCGTGTCACCACTGCATCCGCCAGCCCGGGCAATAACTGGGCAAGCCCCGGGTGTGCGCCGGACAAGATGGCTTCAATTGCCCCTTGAAAAACCGTGCTGGTACTGGCGGCCGGCGCGGCACGTGCACGCCAGCGGCGCAGCGCTAAACCCCCAAGCACGAGCAGACTCAAGGGCAGCAGAAGCAATAGATTCATGTCGACACTCGCGCGGGTGTGAGGGGTGCGCAGCCCGAGGAGCCAGGCACTGCCGGCAATGAGCTTGGTCATCGTTTCGGCATCGTCGGTGACCGACTGACCGGCTTGCGCGATGACAATCGGCGGCGCGCCGGGCACCGGCTGACGAATTTCAGAATGGTAGTCACGATTGCCCGCGAGCAGCGAATCCAGTGCCGCACGCAGCGGTTGCGAAGCCACGCTCAGGTGCAGAAACCCGACGGCCTCGCCGTCCGGCGGGGCGCGGCGGACGAATGCCACGTGTTCATTGGGGGTGCCGGCTAAATGCAGCTCGGCCCCCGGTGACTCCGTGGATTGTGCTGCCTTCTGCAACAGATCCAACGAGGAGTAAGTCAGCGGCGGCGCCGCGTTCGGATCGGTCTGAGTCATCCCGCGCGGAATTAGCCGAAGGCGCAGCGCACCAGGGATTTGTGCTTGCAGCTCCGCCGCCAACGCAAGACGGCCCTCGTCGCTCGCACTGGCCAGGGCGGCAATGACCCGGGGTTCCTGAGCCAGCGCGGTTAAGACCTGGTTAGTGGGCTCAAGCAGAACGCTGGCCCGGGCAGCCAGTGCGGTGGCTGCAGCCTCCGCCGCTGCCAAGTGCGCGGCCGCCGCGCGCACTTGAGAATTTTCATAAAGGTAGTTGCCGCCCCAGACGAGGAATACCACCAGTGCCGCTGCAACGGCACCATAGCGCGCGGGCCGCGGCAGTTCTTGAAGAGCCGCTTTAAGCCTGGACAGCTGAGGCAACACGATATCGTTCTGCGATCAACGCGATCAGGCTGTGCGCCAACGCGTCCTTAGAAGCACGCCCAAGTTGTTTCTCCCCCCCTTGCCATACGATGTGCAGCGAATTCTCGTCGGCCTCAAAGCCCGTGCCAGGCGTGCCGACCAGATTCGCCGCGACCATGTGCAACGCTTTGCGCGTCAGTTTGGCGCGCGCGTGTTCAATGAGTTTTTCAGTTTCAGCCGCGAAGCCCACCGTGAAAGGAGGGCTTGGCCGGGCCGCGACTGCGGCGAGTATATCTTGAGTCGGATGCAAGGAGAGGGTCAGCGCCGCGCCCTGCTTTTTTACTTTGTGGACGGCCGGCGCAGTGATCGCGTAATCAGCAACCGCTGCCGTGCCGATGAAAATATCGCAGTCCGCGACTTCGGCCATTACCGCCGCATACATTTCCGCCGCAGTGGTGACTTGCGTGAGGGCGACCCCAGCTGGCGAGGGCAGGGCAGTGGGGCCGGACACCAGGCGCACCCTGGCGCCAGCGGCACGCGCCGCGCGCGCCACCGCGTACCCCATTTTCCCGGAACTGCGATTAGTGAGAAATCGGACGGGGTCGATCGCTTCTTGCGTGGGGCCGGCGGTAAGCAACACCCGCAGACCTGCAAGTTCGCCGCCGCGCCCACTCGCCTCTGCGGCGAGCAGGATCTGCGCGGGCTCTGCCATGCGTCCAGGCCCGGTATCGCCACAGGCCTGCGCGCCCTCGTTCGGACCTACCCGTTGCACACCACGCGCACTTAAAGTCGCGAGATTGTGCTGCGTGGCCGGGTGTTCCCACATCACGCGGTTCATCGCGGGAGCAATCAGCAGGGGCGCCTGGGTGGCGAGACACAGCGTGGTGGCGAGATCGTCCGCCATGCCCGCGGCCAAACGCGCCATAAAATCCGCCGAGGCGGGCGCGACGATCACCAGCTCGGCCCACCGCGCGAGTTCGATATGACCCATGGCGGCTTCCGCCCCAGAGTCGAGGAGCTCGGTATGTACCGTCTGGCCGGAGACCGCTTGAAAGGTCAACGGCCGCACAAATTCCTGCGCCGCGCGAGTCATTACCACCCGCACGGAGGCGCCGGCATCCCGCAGTCGTCGCACGATCTCAGGCGCTTTGTAGGCCGCGATGCCACCTGTCACAATGAGACAGACTTGGTGCTGGAATAACCCGCTCAAATTATTGGCGCTCGCGAAACAACTGAGAACTGGCCGGAAGTCTAACTCAAGCGCGCGGATCCCAACACTCTGGAACGACCCTCAAACACCCCCTAAGACAAGGAAGTCACCATGGGAATCAAAGACTGGCCGCGCACTGAGCGGCCGCGCGAAAGACTCTTGGCGGGCGGACCGGGCGTCCTTTCCGACGCCGAACTTATCGCCGCAGTGCTGGGCACTGGCACGGCCCAGGTCGACGCAGTGGCGCTGGCGCGCCAAATTCTCAGCATGACAGGGGGCCTGCGCCAGTTGCTGGAATTGCCGTGCCACGAGTTTCAGAAGCTGCCGGGCCTGGGGCCTGCGCGTTACGTGCGCTTGCAGGCCGGACTCGAACTGAGTCGTCGCTATCTCAGAAGCACCCTGGAGCGGGTTGGTCCGCTTACCGACCCGCGCGCCGCGCGGTGTTTTTTGGCGGCCCAGTTCAAATCATTGCAGCGCGAAGTCTTCGCCTGCTTATTCCTCGACACGCGGCATCAAGTAATTGCCTTCGAGGTCCTTTTCCAAGGCACACTGGATGCCGCGACAGTGCATCCACGGGAAGTGGTCAGGCGCGCGCTGAGTCTCAATGCGGGGGCGGTGATCCTCGCCCACAACCATCCCTCAGGCGTGGCGGAGCCCAGCCAGGCTGACCGTCTGCTCACCCGTCGCCTGAGTGACGCGCTGAACCTGGTCGAAATTCGGGTGCTGGATCATCTAGTGGTGGGAGATGCGGAAACCACCTCGTTCGCGGAACGGGGTTGGTTATCCTAAATGATTCAGGCTAGAATCCCGCGCCCCGCTAGAATCAAACTAGGCGATAAGAAAATGTCCCGAATCTGTCAAGTCACCGGCAAAGGCCCCCTAAGCGGCAATAACGTGTCGCATGCCAATAACAAAACACGCCGCCGTTATCTGCCAAACCTGCACTACCGCCGGTTATGGGTGGAAAGCGAACAGCGTTGGGTCAGCCTGCGGATCAGTTCTCACGGGCTGCGCATCATCGACAAAGTGGGGATTGATAAAGTCCTGAAAGAAATTCGTGCTCGCGGCGAGCGCGTGTGAGATTAAGTTATGCAAGAAAAAATTAAACTTGTGTCCAGTGCCGGCACCGGACATTTCTACACCACGACCAAGAACAAGCGGAACATTCCGGAAAAACTGGAACGCAAGAAGTTTGATCCGGTTGTACGCAAGCATGTGGCGTATACCGAGAGCAAAATAAAGTAACTCGCAGCCCCTGCCGCGACTACCCAAAACCCGCCACTGGCGGGTTTTTTTATGCGGTCCGCAAGGCGTAGCCGCGAATGTGCTGGACGAACTCGGCAAGGGCTGCGATCCCGGTCGCTTCGGCTTCGCGACACCACACCTGTAATTGTGCCAGTAGGCGCTCCTGGCTGGCGGAGCGTTCGCTGAACAGCGCACTCAACTGTTGTTGAAATTGATAGACCACCGTGAGCGCACGACTGTGCGCGAGCCCATCGTTCAGTAGCGCACGGTCGTGTTCGCGCAAGAATCGTGGCGAGCGACTGATCAGGCGTTTGATCGGTTTAAGCGAGCCCTTCACTTCGCGCGCGGCCTGGCGC
>JANOVQ010000512.1:0-5758 GCA_031417495.1 Pseudomonadota bacterium
AACCGGGGTGAGATCGCCTGCCGGATTGTCAAGACAGCGCGTCGCCTAGGCGTCCAGACGGTGGCGATTTATTCCACGGCCGATACCCACGCGCTACATGTGCAGCAGGCAGACGAGGCTGTGTGGGTCGGCGCTTCGCCCGCGAGCCAAAGCTACCTCGATATCTCGCGCATCATCGCTGCCGCCGTGTCGGTAGGGGCAGAGGCGATCCATCCGGGATACGGTTTCCTGTCCGAAAATGCCGATTTCGCGCAAGCCTGTCAGGACGCCGGAATCGTGTTCATCGGTCCAAGTGTGGCGGCGATCCGCATCATGGGTTCGAAAAGCGAGGCCAAGGCCCTGATGCAGCGCCATGGCGTGCCACTGGTGCCCGGTTACTATGGCGCCGAGCAAGCCACCGATCACTTGCTTGCCGCGGCGCAAGAAGTCGGTTTGCCGTTGTTGATCAAAGCCATTGCGGGTGGTGGTGGCCGTGGTATGCGGATTGTGCGCGAGCAGCGTGAGTTTCCGGCTGCGCTCGCCTCGGCCCAGCGCGAGGCGCAATCTTCATTCGGGGATTCGGCCGTGCTGCTGGAACGCTATGTCGAAAATCCACGCCACATTGAAATCCAGGTCTTCGGCGACACCCACGGCAATGTCGTGCACCTATTTGAACGTGATTGCTCCGTGCAGCGGCGCCATCAAAAAGTAATCGAAGAAGCGCCGGCGGTGTTTCTCACAGACACCCAACGTGCGCAGCTTTTTGATGCCGCACTCAAAGCCGCGCGCGCCGTCGATTACGTGGGCGCCGGTACTGTTGAATTTATCCTCAACCCAGCCGGCGACATTTTCTTTATCGAAATGAATACCCGGTTACAAGTGGAACATCCGGTGACCGAACGAGTCACTGGACTCGATCTGGTTGAATGGCAACTCCGGGTCGCCGCCGGGGAGCAATTGCCGCTGCCACAAGCGGCAATTGAATGCCGTGGTCACGCGATCGAAGTGCGGGTGTATGCCGAAGATCCCGCGCAGGACTTTCGACCATCCACCGGCCAGTTGGTCCATCTCAAATTGCCAGAGGAAACCGCTAACATCCGCGTGGATAGCGGGGTGGTGATCAATGATTCAGTGACGCCATTCTATGACGCGATGATCGCGAAGATCATTACTGATGGGCCGCAGCGCGCCGACGCCTTGCAGCATATGCAACGTGCGCTGGCAGCGACTGAGATTGTCGGAGTCACCGGCAATATTGGCTATCTGCAAAGAATCTTGAGTCATCCAGATTATGTGGCGGGCGGCTTTAATACCCATTTTGTCGAGGACGAGCGCGCCAGGCTTTTACTGCAGGAAATATCAGTGCCGCGCGATGCATGCTTGCTACTCGCGCTCTTCACCCTTGGTCAAATCCTTGCCGCTGCGCGCACGCGTGCCGCGCGAACCCTCGAGCCCGCGTCGCCCTGGAGTTCGCTGCTCGGGTTTCGCGTTAACCTGCCGGCGAAGTTCGAATTCCAGTACCGCGTGGGCGAGGCGCTGATGGTGGTTGCACTTGAACAGCGCGGAACCTGCTGGTCTGCCACCATGGATAACTGGACCGTGAATCTCGATCATTTCGAAGTCACGGCCACGGCCGTGAAGGCGATAATGCCGACCCGGGTGTTGCACGGCACAGTCGTGATGACAGCGAAGGAAGCCCACGTCTTTACCGGCGGCGCCCACTATCGATTGCACGTCGTCGATCCGCTTGATACCGGTGAGGAGGCGGCCGAAGTCGCTGGCAAGATGGTCGCACCGATGCCCGGCGCGATCAGCGCCTTGTTGGTGAAAGTGGGTGACCAGGTCACACGCGGTACGCCACTGTTGATTCTCGAGGCGATGAAAATCGAGCACACGATCAATGCGACCTTCGACGGCACAGTCACCGAAATTCGCTTTCAAGTCGGCGAACAGGTGCTTACCGAAGGGATTGAGCTTATCAAACTAGAAGCCACCCCCGAGACGGTCTAGCGTCATCCAACGGCCCTCTCGCGAATGACGAGCGGACCTACCTAGATTGGCCACTCGCACATCGCCTACAGAATTCTGGAAGGACACTCATGAGTAACGATCTGGCAGCCGCGCATGAAGCGCGCAATTTACTCCTTAAATGTTATGACGGTGTGTTATCGACGCTCTCGCTGGCAGCTCCCGGCTACCCGTTCGGCTCGGTAGTGCCGTTTTGCCTCGACCGCCAAGGTGTGCCGATTATTTTGATCGCAGACATTGCGCAGCACACCAAGAACATTAAATCCGATCCGCGCGTTTCACTGATTGTGTTTGATCGAACCGCACATGATTTACAGGCCAATGGCCGGCTCACCTTGTTGGCCGATGCCAGTGTGGTGAACGCGGAGGATGACGACACGGCCGAGCGCTACTACCGCTTTTTTCCAGAGGCACGCGGCTATCACCGCACACATGGTTTTCAATTTTGGCGCTTACAGCCATGCCGGATGCGCTTTATTGGCGGCATCGGCGCGATTCATTGGCTGGCACCCGAGAGCGTATTAGCGCGCAATCCCTTTTCCGCAGCAGACGAAGCGGGCATGGTCGCGCACATGAATGCCGATCACGTGGCGGCCATGCGTAAATATTGCGCGCCCCATTTAGCCGGCGACCTGCACAGCAGCGAGCCGCGATTCGCGGGCTGTGATGCGTACGGCTTCCATTTAGTGGTTGCCGAGCAGGTCTTGCGGATTCCGTTTGACTCGCCAGTTGCAACGCCCAGCGATGTCCGCCAGGCGTTGGTGGCGCTAGCTCACAAGTAAAAACTCCAACGCATTAGTGGCGCCCGCGAAGCGCAAGGTCAGCTGCCGGTTAGGCGTTGACGTCAACGACGACGCGGCCCTTAATCTTGCCGGCGAGGATTTCTTCGGCCAGTTCCGGCACCCGCGCTAATGGCTCGGTCACCGCGACCTGTGCTAACGCCTGCGTATCGAGAAGTCGCGCTAAGTCAGCCCATGCGCGAACTCTGCGTGCCATCGCGCATTGCACGGAATCAATCCCGCGCAAGGTGACGCCGCGCAAAATGAACGGCATCACCGTTGCCGGGAGGCCAATTCCACCCGCCAGCCCGCAGGACGCGATCAGTCCTTCCTGCTTGGTTTGCGCCAGCATCGTCGCCAACGTGGTGGCGCCCACACTGTCGATTCCGGCCGCCCAACGATCCTTTTCCAGCGGCTTGGCCTCTCGTGCCAGCTCTGCGCGATCCACAATCTCACTCGCGCCGAGCTGTTGCAAATACGCCGCGAGTTCAGGCCGGCCGGTGACTGCCGCCACCTGATAGCCCAGTTTTTTGAGCAGCATGATCGAGACCGAACCAACGCCGCCGGCGGCACCCGAGACCACGACCGGTCCGTGTTCAGGCAGCACACCGTGATCAAGCAGTGCATTCACGCTCAACATGGCGGTATAGCCGGCAGTCCCAATCGCCATCGTATCGAACAGGCTGAGCCCCCCCGGCACACGGACCAGGAACGCGCCCTTTACCCGCTGTTGCTGGGCATAACCGCCGTTTTGATCTTCCGAGAGCCCATAGCCGTTCACGAGTACACGATCACCCACCTGCCAGTTGGGGTCTTTAGATTCGCGTACCGTACCGGCCAGATCGATTCCACAAACTAACGGGGTGCGCCGACAAATCTTGCCTTTACCGGTGACTGCCAACCCATCCTTGTAGTTCACCGTGGAGTACGCCACGTCGATCAGCACATCTTCCTGGCCCAGATCAGCTGGGCTTAACATTTTCAAACGGCCCTTGACCTTGCCGTCTTGTTCTTCAGCCACAATGGCGCGAATCGTGTCACTCACGGCGGTGTCCTCATGCGGAATTGGATTAGGCGGGTATTGTACGGGATGGCTACACCATATAATCCGGCGCATGACTGAGCAACACTGGAACCCGACGGTTTATCTGCGCGACGCCGGCTTTGTTCCTGCGCTCGGGACACCTCTCATCGAAATTCTAGCGCCCCAGCCAGGCGAGCGAATTCTTGATCTGGGGTGTGGGGATGGCACCTTGACTGCGCGCTTGCAGGCGTTGGGCGTGGATGTGCTCGGGGTGGATAGCAGCGCCGAGCAGGTCGCAGCCGCGCGCGCGCGCGGTCTCTCTGCAGAAATCATGGACGGCCACGCGCTGCCCTTTCAGCAGGAATTTGATGCCGTGTTCAGTAACGCGGCGTTGCATTGGATGTTGGAACCCGCGCGTATGCTGGCTGGTGTGGCGCAAGCGTTGAAATCAGGCGGGCGCTTCGTCGCCGAAATGGGTGGCGCGGGCAATGTGGAGAGTGTCGTGCGCGCTTATGCGGCCGAGTTCGCAAGCCGCGAGCTCTCGTTTCAGCGTTACAACCCGTGGCTTTTCCCGACGGTCGCGGAGTATTCCGCACTCCTCGATGCGGCCGGCTTTGAAGTGGGGATGATTGATCTCTTTGCGCGCCCAACGCGATTGCCGGGCGACGTCGCCGACTGGCTCAAGCTGATGACTCAATCCTTCCTTGCCGCCGTTCCAAGGGGTGAACAAGAGGCTTTGGTCGCGCAGATTCGGGCGCGTATCTCTGCGCAGACTCAGCAGGCGGACGGCAGTTGGGAACTCGATTATGTGCGGTTACGTTTCAAGGCCATCAAGCGCGGAGATTTAGGATGGGAATGACCGGGGGTTGCCTCTGTGGGAAGGTGCGTTATCGCGTGAGCGGTGATTACGCGGAAGTCTTTCTGTGCTACTGCCGCCAGTGCCAACAGGCACAGGGCGCGGCATTCGTGGCTAGCTTGCCGGTACCGGCAGCGGATTTTCAATTGCTAAGCGGCGCGACAAATCTGAAGGCATTTCGAGCGTCAGCGAAGAAATCCCGCTACTTCTGCAGCGAGTGTGGCTCTCCGCTCTACAGCCAAGTCGATGGAAATTCCAGGTTGCGACTGCGCGCAGGAAGTCTCGATGTGCCCGTAAAGCTCGTGATTCAGGCGCATTTTCATACGGCTAGCCGCGCGGATTGGTATCAAATTAACGATGCCCACCCGCAATACCCAGGATTTGAACCTGGCCGCACTGGACTCCAGGAACTCTCAGCTTAAAGCCGTCTGGCCGAATCCTAGCGCGGAGTTGGGAGCGGATGTCGGATACTCGGCGCGAGGCTGGCTTGGACTGCGTGTGCATCATAGGCGTTGACGTCCGCATCCGGTTTGGTGCCTTTAAACATCAGCACGTAGGCCTGCGCTTTGTAGTTCGTGATTGGGATCGCGCTGCCGCTCGCAAAGGTCGTGCGCGGCCAGAAGCGCGGGAAGAAAGGATCGAAAGAGTCGTATCCACTCAGGGTTTCCATGTAGGTGGTATTGGCTTCAGTATCGTTATCGGATAACACGAAATAGTCGTAGCCCTGGCTGAGCGTGAGTTCCGCGATCCGGAACAGCAGATTGTTCTCGACCTCTTCGCGGGTGGTCAGGGAATTTCCCGCGAAGGTCACGCGATAACGATTGGTCTCGATGCGCTGTTCGCTGAATCCGCCGTTCTGCTGCAGCGGCTGATAGGGGGTTTGGGTGGACATTACGCAGCCAGTGAGAAGCAATGCACCGGCCAACAAGATCTGGCGGCGCAGGTTTGCAACTAGCAAGCTATTTGAACAAGATTGCATAACGACTAAGTTATACCCAGAGAACCTAACCCGCACTGAATATGCGTGAAAGCGGTGGGTCCCCGGTCTCCGTCCTCGCGACTCCCATCCCCCAGTGGGGCCCAGTCGCTGCG
>JANOVQ010000513.1:0-3912 GCA_031417495.1 Pseudomonadota bacterium
CCACTTCACTATGACCTACTGCATCGGTATTGCCCTCGACGATGGTCTCGTCTTCTGTTCAGATTCGCGCACCAACGCGGGGATCGATCAGATCAGCAGCTATAGCAAAATGCACACCTTCGGTATCGATGGTGAGCGCCAATTCGTGCTGTTAAGTGCGGGCAATCTAGCCACCACTCAGGCTGTGGTCAGTCAGCTGCGGCAAGACATTCGAGACGGTGACAGCACACCCAATCTCTACACGATGAAAACGCTCGCGGAAGCGGCTGACTACATCGGCGAAGTGAGCCTGAAACGTCAGGCGCGCTATATGGAAGGCGGACACGCCCGCTTCGATGCAAAAGTCACCATGGTGCTGGGTGGCCAGATTGCGGGTGAGGCGCCGGGGATCTTCATGATTTATCCCGAAGGTAATTACATCGCCACTTCGCGCAACCATCCGTTTCTGCAGATCGGCGAGAGCAAGTACGGCAAGCCCATTCTTGATCGGGTGATTACCCCAACCACCAGCATTGAGGCGGCGGCCAAATGCGCGATTGTGTCGATGGATTCGACGGTGCGCAGTAACTTGAGTGTCGGTCCGCCGATTGAGCTGCGGGTCTACGAGCGTGATCGCTTCGTGCCCGGTCGTTACCTGCGGTTCGACGAAGACGCGCCCTATCTGCGGCAACTCGGTAAGGGTTGGAACCAGGCCCTCATTGATGCCTTCGGCACCTTGCCGGAAATCAGTTGGGATTCCTGAGGCGAAATATCCTCTCGGGTCGTCATCCCGGGCGCAGACCCAGGATCCAGGGGCACTTGATGAGCATGATGGATCCCGGATAAACGCTCCGCGTTTTCCGGGATGACGAGGCTAAAGGCCAACGCAAAACTCTACTCCGTGATTCCGCGTGCAGACATGGGATCCAGGAGCACGCGAGGTTCGCGGCGAATCCCGGCTTGGCGCTGGGCGCTTTCGCCCACTACAGGCTCTTCCGTATTCGCAAACCAGGTCGCCTCGATCTGACTGTGCAAGCGGCCAAATTCGGCCTGCAAGGCATCCAGATAATCATGCAGCCCGGCGACGACCAAGACATCGGGATCGGCCCGTCCCACGTATTGCACGACTTCGCGATTCACCCGTAGCGGCGTACGGTTTCGGGGCAGCGCAATCAGCGCGTGTTCGACCGCATCGAGACAGTAGCTCACTGCGTGGGGAAAGGCGGGATCTCGCAGCAGGAAGGCAACGACATCGCGCCCATTCACGCGTTCGCGAACTTGCTGACGGTACATTTGATGCGCGCTCAGCGACAACAGCACGTTCATCCACAACACATTCTCGTGCGCCGCCAACACCTCGCCATGCTTGCCACTGGCGTAGGTACAGCCCACATCGAGAATTCGCGAAGTCATGTCCGCACGCTCGATCGACCCGCCGAGGCTCACGAAGTGGTAAGGCTCGCGATGGCTCATCGTGTTCATGAGCATGCCGGAGAACTGCTGACATTGGAGGACGATATTGTCTAAAAAGTCCTGGCGATATTTGCGCGAGAGCGCCTGTTCGGTGCGTTCGTGGGCCGACCAATACAAATGGTTCACCAATTCCCAGGCCTCGGAAGGCAGCACCTCGCGCACGGTGCGCGCATTCTCACGCGCCATGCGCAGCGCCGACACCAAAGACGCCGGGCTCTTCTCATCGGCGAGCGTGTACTTGATTACATTACGTTCCGACGCCGCTTGATAGTGTTCGAAAAAACCACTCTGGCAACCAAGAATTTCAATTAGAGATCGCCACAGCACTGCGACTGACGCCGGCATATCGAGCAACAGTTGCGCATTAACGCCGACCAGCCGCGAGATATTCTCGGCCCGCTCGACATAGCGCCCCAACCAATACAAACGTTCGGCAACGCGCGATAGCATGGGGCTTAATCCGCCACGATCCAGGTATCCTTGCTGCCGCCGCCCTGCGACGAATTCACCACCAGCGATCCTCGCCGCATTGCCACCCGCGTGAGGCCGCCAGCGGTGACATAGCTCGCCGCGCCCTGCAATGAAAACGGCCGCAGGTCCACATGGCAGGGCACCAACTCTTTGCCCAGCATGGTCGGCGCGGTCGACAGAGAAATGACCGGCTGGGCGACATAATTGCGCGGATTTTGTTTGATCAACTGCGCGAATTGTTCGCGTGTTGCACGGCTCGCTGCGGGCCCGATCATGATCCCATAGCCGCCCGATTCATTCGCCGGCTTCACCACCAGCTGGTCGAGATTGGCCAGCACATGCCGGCGTTGAGTGTCGTCGTAACAGAGATACGTCGGCACATTCGGCAGGATCGGCTCTTCATCCAGGTAGTAGCGAATCATCGCCGGCACGAACGCGTACACGACTTTGTCATCCGCGACGCCAGTCCCGGGCGCATTCGCCAGTGCCACCTTACCCTTGCGCCAGGCGCGCATGAGCCCGGGCACACCGAGCACCGAATCTTCGCGAAAGCATTTCGGATCGAGAAACTGATCGTCGATACGCCGATAGATCACATCGACCCGCACTAATCCTTGCACGGTGCGCATGTAGACACAGTCGTCACTATCGACCACCAGATCACTGCCCTCCACTAGCTCGGCGCCCATCTGCTGCGCGAGGAAAGCGTGCTCAAAGTAGGCCGAGTTATAAATGCCCGGCGTTAACACCACGATCTCGGGCGCTTCCATCCGCCGTGGCGACAGGGAAGCCAAGGTATCAAACAGATGCGCGGTGTATTCGCCGATGGGGGCTATCTGGTAGGACTCGAGCAACTCGGGAAACACCCGCTTGGTGACTCGCCGATTCTCGAGCATATAAGAGACCCCGGACGGCACCCGCAGATTGTCTTCGAGCACGTAGACCTGGCCGTCTTTGTCACGCACCAGATCACTGCCGCAGATATGCGCCCACACCCGATGGACGGGCTGCATGCCGGCACATTGCTCCCGGTAGTTACCCGCGGGCAACACCAACTCCGCCGGCACCACGCGATCGCGAAAAATGCGCTGCGCGTTGTACACATCATCGATAAAACAATTAAGGGCGCGCATCCGCTGGCTGAGTCCGGTGGCGATGCGTGACCATTCCGAGGCTCGGATAATGCGCGGGATGATATCGAACGGCCATTGGCGGTCGATATTGGCGCCATCGTTATACACGGTGAACGTGATCCCCATCGCGCGGATAGCCTGTTCGGCCGCCTTACGGCGATTTTGCAGCTCGGCCCCGCCCAGCCGTTCGAGATAGCTCAGAAGTGCCTGTGCCGTTGGCCTGGCAGCGCCACCCGGCGCCACGAGTTCATCGAGCGGACCCAGCTGGGGGTAGTGCTTCCAGTCAATTTGCATTGGCGTGTGCGGTAATCATCAAGAGATGACTGCAAGGACTGTGCACAAAGCGCTCGCGCAGACGCGGGCTGCGCACGCCAGTCGCGCAGCATTGGCGCCGCGTTTTTGGCTGAAGGAGGCTCGCGGTCGAATCAATTCCGTGCGCTTTTTAACATCTCGCTGACCGCACGTGCTCCTTGACGTAGAAACAAGGTATCGACCCCACAGGCGACCAAGGTAAATCCTTCCTTGAAGCGCGGCAATACCAGTTCGGGGCTGGTCGCGAAAAAGCCGAGAGCAAGCCCGGCATTTTTAGTGACCGCCGCGACATGCGCGATCGCAGCGACCACTGCCGGGTCCGCGAGCTGGCCAAGCTTACCCATACTGGCGGATAAATCGTATGGCCCGACGAACACGGCATCGAGGCCCGGCACCCGCACAATCTCCTCAATCTGGTGAACCGCATCGATATGTTCGGCCTGCACGATGACCGCGGATTCCTGATTGGCGCGCGCGACATACGGTCCCACCTCGTAACCATAACCGTTGGCCCGCGACACCCCGACGCCGCGTTGGCCTTGCG
>JANOVQ010000514.1:0-3251 GCA_031417495.1 Pseudomonadota bacterium
TTTCCGGTGCCGGTCCCCGCCTCGACCAGCAGTTGACTGCGTGCGGTAATCGCCGCGGCAACCGCCTCCGCCATCGCCTGTTGCGCGGCACGTGGTTGAAAGTCGGCGAGCTGCTCGCAAAAGGGGCCGCTCGGCCCCAGCAACTCAGAAGCGCTCTGCGGGTTCAGCGGACCTCCGCCGCGCGTGTCGCAGTTCCTGCCGCGAGTTCAGCGCGGGACCACACCTGGGTGCCAATAATTTTGATACGGGGCACACTCAGGGTCGCCTTTTTATTTGCGTTAGGACGGCCGTTGGCGAGTGCGGCGGCGACTTGTTCGCGGGCGACCGCGTAAATCTCAAGCGTTTCATAGCTCGCATCCAGCAACACCAACAGCAGGGTGTCCCAGGGTTTGTCGAGTTTGAGTTCAGCGAGACGGTGCGCCCCTTTTTGTTCATCGAAAACCACCCGCGCCTTGATCACGAACCGTTCAGCGGCCTCGCCGGTGCCGCGAAATGCGTCATACCCCGCGTCACTGGCATTAGTCGCTTCGAGACCCAACAGACGCACCGCATCGTTGATCGCGATCTCGCCACTCAAGGGCAGCGTTTTGCCCGTCATTCGTCGATACTCCGCAGCGAGGCGGCGCGCTTCGGCCATCAATTTGTCCAGCGCGTAGATATTCATCCCGGAAAATTCCCCACAGACGCCAAGACGGGCGCGTTGTCGCGTCGGTTTCATTTCGGCCGCGAGGCCTCGCCAGTCTGGACGCGCCGTGGAGGGCCGCCTAATCTGGCCGCCATAGTCTAGGGCATCCGAGCCAATATGAGGTCACCGCGCCGATGAGCAACCACCGCCGACGATCAAAAAAATTCCGCTGGAAGCGGCTGTGGTTACCCCTTGGCATGCTCACCTTAATCGGCCTCGGCATTGCCGGCTGGCGTGCCGCCCATGCACCGGACGTAAACGATCACTTCCGGGCTGCCGAGGCCGCACGTCTGGCCAACGAATTTAGTGCGGCCGTGATCCACTACAAAAACGTCCTGCTCGCCACTCCAGATAACCTCGAAGCCCGCTGGCGTCTCGGCCAGACCTATCTTGCACTGGAGCAATTCCCTGATGCGCTGACGGCGCTTGAAAGTGCGCAGGCGTTCGGCGCGCAGCACCCGGAACTTTGGTTGAATCTCGCCCAGGCGCAGCTGGAATCTGGCAGGTTTGCCGAGAGCCTGCGCTCGCTTGGGCGCTATACCGGACCAGCCCAAGCCGACGCTGAGGCGCTCAAGGTGCGCGCAAAGCTTGGTCTGGGCGAATCCGCTGCGGCCAAGGCGGTGTTGTCGGCGGCCACCGCGCGAGCTCCTGAAGCCGCGAGCCTGTCCCTTGCGAGCGCCCGGCTCGCACTCTCTGAGCGTGATCTGCCGGGGGCAGCGACCGCGATCGCCAGCGCGCTCACCCTCGCGCCTAATAGTCCCGAAGCATGGTTGTTGCAGGGACGGGTAGCGCTGTTGCAAGGCCATCCGGCTGCAGCAGCGACCGCGTATCGCCGTGCTGCCGACGTGCTGAAGACGGGCACCGAAGCGCTCGCCGGGCTCACTGAGGCCCTCCTCGCGGGAGGGCAGGTGGACGCCGCCGCCACCACCATCGCGGAGCTCGACAAACGCGCGCCGAAAACGGTCGGGGTGGAATTTCTAAAAGGATGGCTGGCCTATGCAAAACAGGACTGGGCGACGGCCGAGCGCGTTTTGTCAGGTGTCGTCAAAGTGGCCCCCAAGCACCCGCAGGCACTGCTGATGCTTGCCGACAGCAGCTTCAGACAAGCCAAATTCAATCAGGCGGAAGCGCACCTCAAAACCTTTGACGGGCTTTTCCCAGGTCAGCCGCAGGCGCTGAAAATGCTTGGCGCCCTCTATCTCAAACAACACCGCGCGGCTGACGCAGTTAAAGTGTTGACCCCACTGGCGAGCCACGACCAGCCCGATGCGGGCACTCTGGCACTGTTGAGTTACGCGCACTACGCTGCGGGGGACACCGCGCAAGGCAAAGCCTTCCTGGCGCGAGCGCAGACCCTGGCGCCGGACTCCAAACTGCTCAAGACTCAGGCCGCCCTCGGCGAACTCGCGGCCGGCCACCAGGCAAGCGGGCTCGACGAGCTCGAAAAACTTGCCGCCGGCGCCGATGGCGGACCTTCGCGCCAGGCGTTGACTTATGCCTACCTGCTGCAAGGTGATACGAGCGCGGCGCTCGAGTCCGCGCGTGCCCTGATTTCACTCAATCCCGACGATCCGATGGCGCATAACCTGCTCGGCATCGCGCACGCAAAGAATAACGACCACGCGGCCGCCCAGGCCGCTTTTGAAAAAGCCTTGGTGCTGAATCCAAAATTTGCGCCAGCGTTGGCCAACCTTGGGTTTCTTGCGCTGGCCGCCAACGCGACAGACCAGGGCGAGGCCTATTTACGCCAGGCGCTGGCGGCGGACAAGACCTACACCGCCGCTTCGCTTGCGCTCGCGGCAGTGGCCGAGCGTAAAGGGCAGACCGCAGAAGCCACGCAAATACTTACCGCGGCAATCGCGGCGCAGCCGCAGGCCGCGCAACCCAAATGGCTACTCGCTGAACGGCTTTTACACGCGGGCGCCGTTGATGCGGCCTTTAAGCTCGCCGAGGCGGCCTACGCGCTCACGCCCACCGCCGCCCACTCGCGCCTCCTGTGGGGGGTCTTCTTACTGCGCGGCGGACGCACGTTGGACGCCATTAAAATCCTGCAAGCCCTGCACGCTGAAGTGCCTACGCTATTACCGGCGACTGCCGCGCTCGGTCATGCCCAGCGCGCAGCCAGTCACTGGGATCTCGCGCGCATCCACTATCAGGAAGTCTTGCAGGCGGCGCCGGGTCGTCTGGATATTCTGTGGGCGCTGTTCGCCGTCGAACTCGGGGCCAAAGACTACCTGGCGGCCGCGACGGTGATTAAAACGCTGGAGGACGCTCATCCAGACACCGCAGATGCGGAGCGCGCGCGCGGCGAACTGGCTGCCGCGCAAGGACGCGAGGCTGAAGCGATCTCAATCTTCGAAAAAAACTTCGCCGACACGCCAACGACGGCATCTTTAATGCGGCTCCTCGATGCGCAGCAACAAGGCGGCAACACCGCTGCTGCCCAGGAAGCGATGCAGCAGTGGCTGACCTCTCACGCACACGACACTGTGATTCGCCTGCGCCTCGGCGCGGTCGAACTCATGACGGGCAAGACCGCCGCCGCGCAGGCAACTTTTGAGGCGGC
>JANOVQ010000515.1:0-3446 GCA_031417495.1 Pseudomonadota bacterium
ATCAGCCGCCCGGCGACACCAGTAAAGGGCCCATTCGTAATCAGGGGTCACGCCTTCGCCATGCGCATAGGCCAACCCCAAATTTAACTGCGCCTTGGTGTAATCCAGATTGGCGGCCTCGCCCCAATGCCGCGCTGCAGACACCATATCGCGCGTCACACCCAGACCCTTGCTATAGAGTTCGCCCAGGTTGTAGTGCGCGATCCGGTTGCCGTTGGTGGCCGCCGCGTAGTACCAAGTGAATGCGCGTTCGGGATCGCGCGCGGTACCGGTACCAGTTTGATAACACCAACCAATTAACGCCTGGGCGTCGCTCACATTTTCCTCGGCTGCCTCCAGCAGCCAGCGAATCGCCATTGGCGGATCGCGTTGGCAGCCGATGCCCTCCAGCAGACAAATGCCGACCCGATGTTGCGCACGCGCATGGGTGGCTTCTGCCGCCCGTAGATACCAATTGAAAGCCTGCTCGAGATCGATTTCGTGCGTGCCGCGGTGGCGGAGCCGTTCGGCGAGTTCAAACTGTGCCTCGACATCACCCCGCTCTGCCGCATCGAGAAGGGTCCGGATGTTGCTCACCGGCGTGCTCGCCATCGCGGAGTGCTGAACCAACCCCACGTCAACACTCCAGCGAGCGCGTTATGCACATCACCGCGCCCACCAAATCTCAATGAAAAGGACCTTGCGCACCTTCAGCTCCATGAAAATTTGCAATCTGATGTTACGCAATGCGATTGGGCGATACCAGCACGGACGCGCGGGCGGCCGAGCTTGTTCCAGAGCGGGAACTACCCCCGTAGAAGCCCCTGTAGGCGCGATGGGCGCGAAATTACGGCAGGCGACTACGCGTCCTATCGCAGCTAAAGCCGCGCCTGCAGGAGAGTGGTCGCCAACCGGCCGTGCAGATCGTACTCGTCGCTGTCCTCGATGAGCACGCGCTGGCGGGTACCCGGCAGCAACTTCGCGGCGTTTCGAATGTAGACCAGACCGTCGATGTCGGGCGCATCCGCGGCACTGCGCGCTAGCGCGTGTGTGCCCTCGACGCGATCCACCAGCACCTCCAGTGTCTGGCCGATTTTGCGCTTCAGCCGCGCCGTGCTGATCCCCTGCTGAACTTCCATGAAGCGCTCCCAGCGTGCCTGCTTGACGGCATCCGGGATCGGATCCGGCAATGCATTGGCGCGGGCACCGTCCACCGCAGAGTACTGAAAGCAGCCGACCCTATCGAGTTGGGCGACTTCGAGAAACTCCAGGAGGGCTTCGAACTCGGCCGCGGTTTCGCCGGGAAAGCCGACGATAAAAGTGCTGCGGATGGTGAGCTCAGGGCAGATCTCGCGCCAGCGCAGAATGCTGGCGAGGGTGTTTTCGGTCGCCGCCGGGCGCCGCATCAATTTCAGAATCCGCGGGCTGCCATGTTGGAAGGGAATATCGAGGTAGGGCAAGACCCGTCCCGCGGCCATGAGCGGCAGCACGGCGTCGACCTGCGGATAGGGATAGACATAGTGCAGCCTCACCCACACGCCGAGCTCGCCAAGCGCCGCACACAGTCCTGCGAAACTCGTAGCGCGCGGCGCGCCGCGCCACTCAGCGACGGGATATTTGAGATCACTGCCATAGGCACTGGTGTCTTGCGAGACCACCAGCAATTCCTGTACGCCGGCGGCGACCAGACGCTGGGCCTCCTGCATAACCTCGCGCAAAGGTCTGCTCACCAGCTTGCCACGCATATCCGGGATGATGCAGAAACTACAACTGTGGTTGCAGCCTTCCGAGATCTTGAGATAGGCATAATGCCGTGGCGTAAGTTTGATGCCCTGCGGTGGCACCAGGTCCACGAACGGATCATGCGCGGGTGGTGGTGGTGCATGGGCGCGGACTGCGGCGACCACGGCCTCATACTGCTGCGGGCCGGTCACTGCCAGCACGGTTGGATGAAGATCAAGGATCTCCTGCGCTTTGGCACCCAGACAACCAGTCACGATTACGCGCCCGTTTTCATTCAGGGCTTCTCCGATCGCTGCCAGCGATTCCGCCTTTGCGCTATCGATAAAGCCACAGGTGTTGACCACCACCACATCGGCGCCAGCGTAGGTGTTGGTGATTGCGTAGCCTTCTAATCTCAGCTGAGTGAGGATGCGTTCCGAATCGACCAAGGCTTTGGGACAGCCCAAACTGACAAAACCGACTTGCGGGATATTGCTCATCGCGGGCTCATGGGTGAGGACAATGGTTAGTTGCGCGCTGACTTCAGCAGGATCTAGCAGCCGAGCGCGCAGCCATCGAGACGATGGTCGCTCGCGCCCCAGTACGCGCTGGTGGCGGGGTCGCGCATGATACCTTGATAACCACCGACGAACCCACTGACCGGATCGCTGATGGGCTGCAGCTGATGGCCACGCCGCAGGAGCGCGGCCACCACGGCGCCCGGCAGGTGGGTTTCATAACACGCCACACCGAGCGGGGCTTCCTGCACGCCATTAGGACTAAAGCCCCCGCTGTGCCGGATCCGCGGCAGCACGCCTGCGCTCCGCACGTCGCAGCCAAATTCGAGCACCCGCGCCAAAATCTGCACCTGCGCCTGGGGCTGCATATCGCCGCCAATCGCGCCGAACGAGAAATAGGGCGTCTGCGCGTGGGTCACAAAGCCGGGAATGATGGTATGAAACGGGCGCTTGCCCGGCGCGTACACATTTGGATGACCAGCTGCCAACGCAAACCCTGCACCACGCGACTGCAGCGCAAAGCCGAATTCAGGCACCACCAGCGCGGAGCCGAAGGGCACGAACAAGCTTTGGATCAGCGAGACCATCTGCCCCGTGGCGTCCGCGACGGTGAGGTAGGTGGTATCACTGGCCGGCACCCGCACGTCACCTGGGGTCTGATCGGCGCGCGCGCGCGTTGGGTCGATTAACGCGGCGCGCGCAGCGGTATAGGCAGGATCGAGCAGCTGCGCGATTGGCATCCTCGCGAAATCGGGATCCGCGTAATAGCGCGCGCGATCAGCGAACACCAGTTTCTTCGCCTCCAGAAAACGATGCCACCACGCAGGCGAGTGCGGATCCGACTGCGCCGGGAATTCCTGCAGAATATTCAGCATCTGGAGCACGCTTAAGCCCTGACCATTGGGCGGCAACACATGAACGCGGAAACCGCGAAAGTCGGTGTGCAAAGGCGCCACCCATGCGGCACGCGCAGCAGCCAGATCTGCCGCCGTTAAATAACCACCGGCGGCAGCCACCGTGCGCACTAGCGCAGCCGCAATCTCGCCGGTATAGAAGCCGCTAACGCCGTGCTCGGCAATTGCCTCGAAGGTGCGCGCGAGGCCAGGATTTATCATCGACTGGCCCGCAAACGGTGCTGCACCAGCGCGCAGAAACGTGGTGTTAAATCCCTGCAGGGCACCGCCGAGCTCTGGATCCTGCGCGATTTCGCGCGCAGCGCGCGCCCAC
>JANOVQ010000516.1:0-11788 GCA_031417495.1 Pseudomonadota bacterium
TGATGAACTCGCCGGGGATCCGGTGCAGAGTCGGTACCTCATTGGGCGCACTGCCCGTGCCGTCCGGCAGATGGCAACCGGCACAATGCAGCAGATAGGATTGGCGCCCGAAATCTGTCGCCGCCACATTCCCTGCAGCGGTACTGACGATCATCAGCAAAAGGTTTAGCGCTCGCGTTAGCCGCGCGGCAATTTTATTTGTCGCTCGCATCGTCTTCTGTGGTGTGCCCTTCGAGCCTCAGGCTGCCGGCCGCGCCTCCGCGATGCCGAGCGCCACTGCCACGGTGCAATGGTAGGCGTTAGCTTTATTGCCCATGCACCAGTTCACATCGTTATGCACCCCCATGCGATAGGCCGGGCGCTCACCGATGTTGTAGTTACACATGCAGCGCGCGCACGCCGTCACGCCACAGCAATCGTTGTAACTGATGAGATAGGCCTTGTTGTCATTAGGGTTCTGACAGGTACCCACCCAGGTGACTTTAGAAACTTCGGTACCAGCCGGGCATTCAGAAATTGAGCCGCCGCAACAGGTACACAGAAAGCCGTCCAGCGCGCAGTAACGCCAGTACTCACACGAGGTATCGTCATTGGGATCGCCGGCGCCACCTGCGGGCTCTCCACCATGACCGCTGGGGGCAGCCTGTGGTTGACGATCAAACGGCAGAATGGGAAATAGCACTCCGGCGCCGATCAATACCTTGCCAAATTTCAGCAAGGCACTCCGCCGCGAAGTGAGCTGCGCCGCTTCGCGCGTTTTACGTTCGAAAAAATCGTCCAACCATTGCATCGCTAATCTCCTAATGCGCTGCGCCCAGATATTCCTGCACCGTCGCCACTCCGAGTTCTTTAGCTGTGAACAGACTTTCAATCTGCTCACGTGAATTCACCAATCCCTTGCTCCTCACGCGCCCGTGCTCGTCGAGTAAAATCGCATGCGGCAAGCGACTGACTTTGAACGCCATGCCAAGCTCAGTCGAGAGCAGGTAGGGAAATGCTTCCAGCTTGGCGCTCACGCGAAATTTCTCTTGTGCCGCGCGCTCGCCGTCGCTCGCGAACACGATCCGTAGCCAGCTTTGCTCGCTCTTCGCCGTGGATTTAAGAATCGGCAACAGCTTCTTGCACACTGGGCAAGTCGGCGAGAGGAAAAATAGCAAGGTGCTGAAGGTCCCTGGGCGACCCACTTCGATTCGCGCGCCGCCCAAATCGATGAGATCAAAGGTGGGCGCCGCCTCCCCCACCTTGGGGCCCGCATCCATGGTCAGCGCGCCCATCGGCGCAATCCGTTCGTAGATGATGCCCACTTGGCGCGCCAGCGCGAACACTGCGGCCACCAAGCCGAATACCAGCAAGGCGAGGACGACCACCGCGATGGTGAGTGATTCGATCATCCCGAGTAGCCAAAACTTGCCAGCCGGGGCGCATTGGCCAGCAATTGGTTAAGCGCCGCGTAAAGCCCAAAACCGACGCCGGTCGCGAGGACTATCGTGCCGTAATCGAACCCCGTGAGTGGTCGCGCGACGGGCGTCGCAGTGGCGGAAAACAGCAGCGCCGCCAGCACTACATTGCGTGCGACCAAACTCCAGGAAAGTTCTTGATCCGCGCTGGCCCCGCCGCAGCCACAGCTGAGCTCAGTGCGCCCGCGCAGCAGATTAATCACTACTGCAGCGGTGACCACCGCCAACAAGGCGCACCCCGCCAGCTGCGCGGCCGGCCAGCAGCGCGGCACCCACAACGCTAACCCAATCGTCAATTCTGCCAGCGCGATAGACAACGAAAACACCACCACGAGCGGCACGGGTAGCAGACCGTAGGCCTGCACGACGCCGACAAATAGGTCGCGATCTTTCAGCTTGTCGCGTGCGCCAGCCAGGAAGATGGCGCCGAGCAAGAAGCTTGCGACGTGGATCAGCACTGGGTCTAGCGAAGTCGGCATCGATCGTCTAATGCATCTCGATCAGAATCGGGGCTTCGCCAAAACCATCCATGCGCTGCGTGAACTTGAGGGCGGGTGCCGTGGCATAGCGCAGCAGGCCGGCGGAGAGCGGATCAATGCCGAACAAGCGCGGAGTCGCTTCGTGACTCACCGCGAGCGCGACGGCATTATTCCCCTCGACCCGCGCCACTCGCGCATGCGTCTGGGCATCGAAGGCCCAGATTTCCGCTGCCGGGTTTTTCTGGCTGCCCTCGGCGCCGTTGGGATGCATCGCAACATACAAACGATTGGTTCCCGCGTGATAGGCAAACGGCTGATAACCGCCGGGCCGCCAGTTCTCCTTACGTGCGGCGGCATCCAGCACCGACCACACCGGTCCCAGCAAGGCTTTGGCGCCACCAAGATTGGCGCTCAGGACATCGCCGTGAAAACTCAGGAACAGGTACTCGTCACCCGCGTTCTCGGTTTGCGTATAGACCGGGTTCTTATCTGGATCGAACAGACGCTCACTGCGCTGTTCGTCGCCAGCCATACCTGCCGCATCCAGGGTGATGGTGAGCAGCGAACCATCGCCGCATACCGTCGTGAAGCGGTTCGCCACACTCTGCGCGACCAGGATGCCCCAGCATCCCGGGGTGGGGATTTCAGTCACATATTTGCTTGCTTTGCGATCCACCACCGCGACCGAGCTTGCTGGTGTGGCGTTCTGCACGAGGATGAAGCGGCCATCGGGGGTCACCGCGATCACCCCTTTGTACGGCAGCGCCTGCGCGTGCTTCGGCGGGATATTGATTTCTTGCTTGATGGTCAGAGTCTGGCTGTCGTAAACATCGACTTGATCGGTCCGCGTGCCACGATTCAGTTTTGCGAGATAGGTGGTTGCGACGTAGATTTCGCTGCGATCAGGCGACAACGTCGTGAGCCCCGTGAAGCCAGTGCCGACGGTGCCCTGATACTTGAGGGTCTCGCCATCGACGATATACAGGCGACCATCAACGATATGCGAAATCGCGATATCGGAGACATACATCCGCGCCGGAGTGGCCGGAGCCATCTTGGCGACCGTGACCTGTTCTGGCAAAAATTCGGCGGCGATAACCACGTTCCCTACTGCAGTCAGCGCCAAGAGCAGGCTCGCGCTTGCCCAGGATTTCGGTTGTCGCATCATCGCCTCCAGATAAAGCCGTCGAGTCCTAACCTTCCGTGCCAAATGCAGCACCTCGCTTAGGCCCGCATTTAGCCGGAAGTCTAATGGGTTACACTGTTTCGCACTACCCTATTGTGATGCTGCTAAATTGGGTCTTCCGGTCGAGCTTGCGACTGCGCGCTATATCAGTCTCGCCACCCGCCGCCGCGACGGCCGCGAGGTCCTCACGCCGGTGTGGATGGCGCCGGCCGGTGCGGCGCATTATGTGTTTTCGGAAGCCCGGGTGGGCAAGGTCAAACGCCTGCGCGCAAATCCACAGGTGCGCCTCGCGCGTTGCGATATACGCGGCAAGGTGTTGTCGGAATGGATTGCGGGCACCGCGCGGGTGGTTGAGGATCCGGCCACGATCACAAGCGCCTACCGCGCGCTGCACACCAAGTACGGCTGGCAAATGTGGCTGCTTGATTGCATGAGCAAACTCGCCGGACGTTTTAACCAGCGCGTGATTATTGAGATCCGAGTGGCCTAGGACACACGCGCCCTTTGCCGAGGCGGAACGGAAATTTAGAGGGCGGATTGGCCCGTGGGGCGTCATCCGCCGACAATCGTCGGATTGCGTTAACACTTAGCCGGATCAGCTTCGGGTGCCCATCCTTAGCTAAGCGCCATTAATTTCTGAATTCTTCTCTCGCCCGCGTTACGAGGTCATTAGCATGCATCGTCTCGAATTCTTCTTTGATTGCTCAAGTCCCTGGACTTACCTTGCGTTTGAACAGGCCCAGACCTTGTTCGACGGGCTCCCGCTCGAAATCGTGTGGAAGCCAATTCTGGTTGGCGGGCTCTTCAACACCGTGAATCCTAGTGTGTATGCCAATCGGGCGAACCCGGTCCCAGTCAAAGTCGCCTACGCGCAGAAGGATTTGCAGGATTGGGCGCGTGCGGTGGGGATCGAAATCGGCTCGCCACCGGTGTTTCCGGTCAACAGTGTGAAGGCGATGCGCGGCGCCTTCTACGCGCTCGAGCAAGGTTGTTTGGTCCCCTATGCGCGGGGGGTGTTTCAGGCCTATTGGCGAGACCTGCAGGACATCGCGCAAGACGCGGTGCTGGCGCCGCTGGCGCGCAACGTAGGCCTGGATCCCGTGCAATTTCTCTCGCGCATCGCAAGCGACGAATACAAAGGAAAATTACGGGCAACCACCGATGAGTTAATTGCACGGGGCGGCTTCGGCTCGCCGACCTTCTTTCTCGATGGTGAAGACATGTATTTTGGTAATGACCGTCTGGCCTTGGTGCGCGGCCGGATCGGCGCGAAGTAGCGCCCTTACGACAGTTCATAATTTGAGGAGAACGCGCAGATGGCGCAGCGCTTACACGGCAAGACTGCACTAATCACCGGTGCCAGTCGCGGAATTGGTCGCGCCATGGCCGAGGCCTATGCGGCGGAAGGCGCGCGCTTGCTGTTGAACGCGCGTGATGCCGCCCTCCTCGAGCAAGTCGCAGGGGATCTCCGTGCACGCTTCAAAGTGGAAGTCGAAACCGCTGCTTGCGACGTGACCAATCGCCCCGCGGTCGCAGCGATGATCGCGGCGGCGGAAGCGCGCGGCGGTCTTGATATCCTGGTGAACAACGCGGGGATTCATCATGCCGCAGCGTTTCTTGAGTACTCAGCGCAGGATTTTCGGGATCTCTTCGAAGTGAATTTAATTAGTGTGGTGCACACCACGCAATGCGTGCTGCCTGGCATGATCGCGCGGCAGCGCGGCAGCATCGTGATGCTCGCCTCCACCGCCGGCAAATGGGGCACACCCAACCAAAGCGCCTACAACGTCTCCAAGCATGCCGTGATCGGTCTCACCCGTTGCCTCGCCCTCGAAGCCGCACCACACAAGATTCGCGTGAACGCGATTTGCCCGTGGATCGTTGAGACCGACATGGCCACCAGTTTCATTGCCGAGCACGCCAAAGTAGCCGGCCTCAGCGCCGCGCAAACCGCCGCCAATTTCATCAACTCGGTGCCGCTGAAGCGCTACATCCAACCCCTCGAAGTGGCGCAACTCGCCGTGTTCCTCGGCTCGGACGAGGCGAGCTATATCAACGGTCAGTCGTGGGCCATCGATGGTGGTCGCACCATGATTTGAGGTGGAAAAGCGCTTAATTCTTTCAGCGCACAGCAACCGAGCGGCCGCCGCCCGCGTGCGTTAAGTTAACCCAGATGGCGCGCAGCAGGGCGCGCGGCGACAGGAACTCTCCAAGCCCTGAATAACGCGTTGCAAAAAGCGTCACATGACGCATCATCGCCGCATCTTTGGCGGCGGCCGAAAACATCAGCCGTTCAAGCAGACTGAAGTGATCGCGTTTCGAAAAATCCAACAGCGCGAACACATGTCCGGCGAGCTGGCGGCGATGTCGCCGTGCATAACTTCTGAGTCCAGCCGCCACGTCACCTTGCGCCCGCAGCGACGGCGCAGTCGCTTCGACCAGCCAATCGGCGGTCTGAATCGCCCACCCGCAGCCGACCCCGAACAGCGGATCTATCGATGCCGCGGCATCTCCAATCAGCGCCATGCCGTGCGCTATCGGCGGGCGCGTCTGGTTCGGATAATCCTTGACTATGAAAACATCGCTCAGTCTCTCGGCGCGACTGAAATCAGGCGCCTCGTCGAGGCCCTTGATGAAATCTTCCAGGGCACCGGCGGGATTTGCTTTGTAACGCGGAATCTCGCTGTGTAGAGGCATTGCGGCGACCACCGAAATATTGTCTTCGTTAGGAAAGATATAACCCACCTCGTTACCATGCAGCCACATCTGCGCGCGCTTCCCGCCGCGCAGGCCGAGGTTCCGGTAATACGCGAATACCCCTCCACGACAATTGGCTGAACTCTTGGCGGGCACCTTTGCGAGCCCGGCCAAGGTTGAGTTGCGCCCATCTGCAGCAACCACCAGTGCAGCTTCGAATGGCGTGTTGTCCGCGCCACCAATCACTCCTGAGACGCGGTCACCGTCCCACAGCAACGCGCGCACCGGCATGGCGGGGAAATAATCGATGTTGGCGGTTTCCTCGACGCATTGCTTCAGCAACGGATCAAGACGTTCGCGCGTCATGCTGTAGCCATGAAGAGGCTCGCCGTCGCTGTCCAGTAAGTTCGGTTCAACCAGCCAGCCCCACTGCGTGTGTATATCCGCCAGGTTACGGATGCCCCCTGCGGCCTCGATAAGCGCAGCAATCCCCAAACGCCGCAAGATGGGGGTCGCAGAGGCCTGGATGTAATGCGTGCAGAGCTGCTTGAAGGCGTCGTTGTCGGCATGCCGTTCAAGCAGGCAGACTCTGAGGCCGGCCCGCGCATAAGCAATCGCCGCAGTACACCCAGCGATGCTCGCGCCGACAATGAGCACGTCGTAGCGCCTGCTGTTCATCTTCAGCACCTCGCTGGATGGTAAGCGTTAAGTATGTTAATGGAGACGGGGAGCTTGAGCGGTAATCACTATCATGGCCCACTGGCTACGGGTCAAGCGGCAAAGGCGCGGTCAAACGTGCTGTTGCGCGCTTAATCGCCACCACAATCGAACACCATGGGAGACTGCATGTACCAGGAACTCACGCTTCAGATCGACGCGGCAAGCGCAATTATCACCTTCAACCGGCCCGCGCGTCTGAATGCCCTCACGCGACGCATGTTGGCCGAACTCCGCCACGCGATAGCGGCGGCCGAACACGCTGAAAGAGTCGTCGGCATCATTCTCACCGGTGCCGGACGCGGGTTTTCCGCGGGCATGGATACGGACGCACTGGCCGCCGGCGCGCGTGGTGAATCGATGGCGGGCGAGGCGTATCCGGCGCTTGCGGCAGAACCAGGGGATCCCACCATGGGGCCTGAATTTCGAGTCACCTTTGCCTATCTTTTGCGGGTCCGCAAACCGCTGCTCGCAGCCGTCAATGGTCCGTGCGCCGGCTTGGCGTTCGTCCTCGCCACGCTCTGCGATTTACGTTTCGCCGGTGAATCCGCTGTGTTCAAAACCGCTTTTGCGCAACGCGGGCTGGTCGCCGAACACGGGGTTTCCTGGATCCTGCCGCGCTTAATCGGCCCCTCACGGGCGCTCGATCTGCTGTGGCATCCACGCAAGGTAACTGCCTCTGAAGCGTGCCAAATGGGCCTCGTGAACCGGGTGCTGCCAGACGCTGCGTTGCTTGACTCAGCTCGGCAATACATTGCCGAGCTCGCGGCTGCTTCATCGCCCGCTTCACTGATGGCAATGAAGCAGCAAGTCTACCGCGGGCTCATGCAGTCGCTTGATGTCGCCATGAATGAGGCAATTACGCGCATGGACGCGAGCATCAAGCAGCCAGATTTCGCGGAAGGCGTGCACAGCTATCTGGCCCACAGGCCACCGCTGTTTCCGCGGCTCGGCGGCTAGCGAAGAATTAAGCGTTCACACAATCCTACTTTTCCATACGGTGGAGTATGGTTTACTATGCGCGCCGTCCACGAGTGCCATTCCCGTCAGCCCCTAACACCAGAACTCCCTTATGAATCAACGCGCTAACCCCCCCGGCTTTGTAGAGCATTCTTTAACCCTGGGCCTCCCTGATTTCGCCTATGCAGATCTTTTTGCGCCGGCCCGCCTGCGCGATTTGCTGGGGGTATTCGATGCTGATTATGCGGCGCGCGCGCCGGCGGCTTTTGCGCGCTTTGCGGCTTATCGACAGAACCAGGGTGAGGGGATGACACCGGAGGCGATTTCCGAGGTGCTGGTGGAATCGGCCACGCAGGTCGGGACTTTCGTCGCTCAGCTATTTGGCGTGGCCACCGAACATGCAGTACAACGGCACCGTATCACGCGCGAATTCGCGACCATTTTTCGGCTGAAACATGACTTGCTCGACGGTCTCGCCAAGCGCTTCAAGAGCGTCACCGCGAGCGCCTGGAATCACGCGGAGTTAGATCGCCAGCTGCAAGGACTGCGCGAAATCGCGCGCGACGCGACGGATGTCTATACCGACGAAGAATATTTGACCGCGAAGGCCGGAATTGGCTTGCTCGATCTCGCGGCCCGGCTTACCGCGCAAGACGCGGCCGCCGTGGGCGACACGCACGCGCTCCGCGCTACCTTGGCGACGAAGGGTCAGCAGAATTTTGGCAGTGTGCTTACGCTAACCGATGACGCTGAGTTCGTCGCCGCCTTGAACGAAATCATCGCCAAGTGGTGTCATTTGGCCGCCACTGACGCAACCTTTGCCCCGCAGACTGCAGATTGGGCATTGTTCCGGCATCCCGAGAAAACCGACTGGAACGCGCTGGTGCCGTTCGTTAAAAACTCACGCGGCGAGTATGACGTGCTCACCGGCCCCGCCGCGCATCGCCGTCGCCGTGATGGCTTCTCGTTGACCGATCCGCGCTTTGAAGCGCGGCGCATCCATCACGAAATCGACCACTGCATCTACTGCCACGACCGTGATGCCGATTCCTGCTCGAAAGGCATGCGTCAGAAAAAAGAAGCGGGTTTTAAAACTAACGCACTCGGGGTGACCGCGATCGGTTGTCCGTTGGGCGAAAAAATTTCCGAGATGCATCTGGTTCGCCGTAATGGCGATAACCTCGGTGCGCTGGCCCTCATCATCATCGACAACCCAATGTGCCCAGGGACCGGTCACCGAATTTGCAACGATTGCATGAAGGGCTGCATTTACCAGAAGACCGAGCCGGTCAATATCCCGCAGGTCGAAACCAATGTGCTGACTGATGTGCTCTTCATGCCCTGGGGCTTCGAGATCTACAGTTTCCTCACCCGCTGGAATCCGTTGAATGTTAAGCGACCCTACGCGCTGCCCTATAACGGGAAAAATATTCTGATCGCAGGCCTCGGACCAGCTGGGTACACGCTCGCACATTACCTGCTGAACGAAGGCTTTGGGGTGGCCGGCATCGATGCGCTCAAAATTGAGCCGCTGCCGCAGACCTTAGTAGGCAGTCACGCGACCGCACCGCAGCCGATCCGTGATTTCCGTGTGCTGTATGACGATCTCGACACCCGCAGCAACCTCGGGTTCGGGGGGGTTGCCGAATACGGCATTACGGTGCGCTGGGACAAAAATTTCCTGAAGGTGATCTACCTGACCCTGTTGCGCCGGCAATCTTTCCGCGCCTACGGCGGTGTGCGTTTTGGCGGCACACTCACGATCGAAGACGCCTGGGAACTCGGTTTCGATCACATCGCGCTGGCGACTGGTGCCGGCCAACCTT
Source organism: Pseudomonadota bacterium (assembly GCA_031417495.1). Taxonomy (GTDB): domain Bacteria; phylum Pseudomonadota; class Gammaproteobacteria; genus CAIKBL01. The sequence continues at coordinate 9,323 of JANOVQ010000516.1, forward strand.
CGATCATAGGTTTGAAGAACAATCTCGTGCGCGGCATTCGCAAAGCGTCCGATTTTCTAATGGGTCTGCAGCTGACTGGCGCCGCGAAAGATGCTTCGCTCGCGAACTTGCAGGTGCGTCTGCCGGCTGGCGTGATCGGCGGTGGCCTCACCGCGATCGACACCGCCACCGAGGTCCTCGCCTACTACCCGAAGCAGGTCAGCAAAATTCTCGCGCGCTATGAGGCCTTGGTGAAAACGCATACCGAGGCGACCTTGCGTGCGCGCTTCGATGCCGAAGAGTTGCAGATCGTGGATGAATTCCTGGCCCATGGCCGCGCGATTCGCGCAGAACGCGCGCGCGCCGGAGCCACTGGCGAACGCCCTGATTTCGCGAGCCTGATTGCGCAATGGGGCGGCGTCACCTTGTTCTACCGCAAGGATATCAGTGACTCACCGGCCTACCGGCAGAACCACGAAGAAATCAAGGAAGCACTTGCCGAGGCGATCGCGCTGGCGCCCAATATGAATCCGCGCGACGCGATCACCGATGACTTCGGCGCACTGCGCGCAGTGCGCTTTGAGTCCAGCCAGGGTCCGGACAAAGTAGAGCTTGAAGTCCCGCTGCGCAGCTTATTCGTGGCGGCGGGTACCTCCCCCAATATTATTTACGAGCAGGAAAACCCGGGCACGTTTGAAGTCGCCGGGAAGTTCTTTCGCGATTTCGAATTCGCCGGCAACGCTATGACACCAGGCCCTGGTGCGGGAATCCTGAAGATGACCGCAGTCGCGCCGTTCACCTCCTACGAGAACGCTGGCCGCCGGATCAGCTACTACGGTGACAATCATCCGCTGTATGCAGGCAATGTGGTGAAGGCGATGGCGAGTGCCAAGGACGGCTATCCGCATATCGTCGCACTGTTTGCCGAGACGCTTGCGCGCGCGCAAGCAGAGACCCAGATGGAGCGCGAGAGCAAATTGCGAACCTTGTTCACGACACTCGACGACGGGCTAACCGCGACGATTGTGCGCGTTGAGCGGCTCACGCCCACCATTATCGATGTCGTTGTGCGGGCGCCCTATGCCGCGCGGCATTTCGAGCCCGGGCAGTTTTATCGCGTGCAGAATTTCGAGTGCGACTCCCCCACTGTGGCGGGCACCACCTTGGGTGCGGAAGGCCTGGCCTTAACCGGCGCATGGGTGGATAAGGAAGCCGGCTTGATTTCCGTGATCGCCCTCGAAATGGGCACCTCGAGTCGTCTGTGCGCGAATTGGCAAGCTGGCCAGCAAGTGATTGTAATGGGCGTGACCGGTGCGCCGACGCATATCCCACGCGACCAGACCGTCCTGCTTGCCGGCGGCGGCCTTGGCAATGCGGTGTTGTTCTCAATCGGCAAGGCGATGCGCGCGGCCGGTAACCGGGTGATCTACTTTGCTGGCTACAAAAAGGCCCAGGATGTCTTCAAACAGGACGATATCGAGGCCGCGGCGGATGTCATCGTGTGGTCGGTCGATCGCAGCCCGGACGCCCAGGCGCCGGCGCCGCGTCGCCCGCAGGATCGTGCCTTTATCGGCAATATTGTCGAGGCGATGATCGCCTACGCTTCCGGTGAGCTTGGCGCAGTCGATATTCGACTCGATAGCGCAGACGAATTTATCGTGATCGGATCTGATCTTATGATGGCGGCCGTCAAAGCTGCACGCTTCACGACCTTAGCGCCGTATCTCAAACCCGATCATCGAGCGCTCGGCTCCATCAACTCGCCCATGCAGTGCATGATGAAAGGGATCTGCGCGCAATGCATGTGCCGACATGTCGATCCGGTGACTGGCAAGGAGAGCTTCGTGTACTCCTGCTACAACCAGGATCAACTGCTGGATCAAGTCGATTTCCCGCATCTGCGCGGGCGCTTGAAGCAGAACTCGGTGCAGGAAAAGCTCGGCAATTTGTGGTTAACGGAAATTTCACCGGCAGGCACACTGTAGATCTTGTCAATCCGGAAAATTAAGGACGACTATTTCCGTCATCCCGGGAAGCGCGGAGCGCTCATCCGGGATCCATACTGAATATTGCTCGCCCATGGATCCCGGGTCTGCGCTGCTGCGCAGCTTCACCCGGGATGACCGAGTTTGGAGTTCTCGGCCTCCGCTATCCGCGCCATCTCCGTCATGCCAGAGGCGACGCAGGCACTATCTCAAATCCATACGGGAGTTACGTAACCAGTCGTGCCAATTCCAACGTGCGCCGCACAAGTGTTTCGCAGCCCTATCTTCCGACACCTCGCTTGCGTCAAAATCCCAAGCTTCCATGCCACCCAGAGGAAACCGCCGTGAGTTACATTGACGCACTCGACAAAGTCGCAGTCCCGCGGCCGGATCGCTATTACACCCCACCCGAATTCCTCGAAGTCCAAGGCATCCCAGTGGCCTATCGACGGGCTGGCAAGGGCGAGCCGGTGCTCTTCATCCACGGCGCTGGTTACACGCG
>JANOVQ010000517.1:0-3060 GCA_031417495.1 Pseudomonadota bacterium
CAAGGACGCGTGCAGCAGGTGTCGATCCTGCGGGAAGCTTTCTCTATACTGCGCGCCTCCCCCGTGCCGGGATGGCGGAATTGGTAGACGCGCCAGACTCAAAATCTGGTATGGGCAACCATGTGGGGGTTCGAGTCCCCCGCCCGGCACCACAATTTTTTCAACCGCGATCGATGTCTACGCTGAGAGGTCGCGGTGAGACCCCCAGCGTGGGGCCGTCGGTTAGCGCAGGCGATTGCCTCTGCCTCGCAGAATCCCTCGCTGCAGGCGCGATCATCTAAACAGCCAAGAATCCACCTGGCACTCAACATCAGCGTCAATGTCGAGGGCATGCGGCGATACCCCAGCCTTACAAATGATGCGGTAGCGAAGCTTGTAGCCCAACCGCCGTCCAGTTCATGCAGTGTATAACCACGGAATTGCTACCATGCGCACTCAAACTTGTTTGAGTAGTGAAGAGGAGGGACGGAGATGCGGCTTGTAGTGAGATCAGCAGTAGTGGTGGGTTTGCTGGCGGTGGCGGGCAGCGCAATGGCGCTACCGGAGATGCGCTGTCGATTGGGTGGCGCGTATATCAAAGTGTATGGCAAGACTGAGACTGAGCAACGCGAGGTTTGCGCGCAACAGGGGGGTGAATACACGCGTTACTACCCACCCCAGCACCAGAGCGGCCCCGGGCCCAGAAAAGAGGGTTTCAAGGGTAGCCTGGGTCAGCGACCCGGTTTGCGTTAACGCGCAGGACCTGCGTCGCAGGTGCCCGTGCCACTTCCGGTGAGCACCGCGCCTTAATCACCCACGCCGGCCGATGAAATGCGCGAATGAATGCTCCGCTCACTATCCTGCCGCAGAATCCGCGCTTTCTGCTGGCGCCCATGGAAGGCATGCTCGACTGTCGCCTGCGCGGAATCCTCACGCAGGCCGCCCCCTACGATTGGTGTGTGACAGAATTCGTGCGGATCACCGGCACCCTGTTGCCGCAGCGCTGCTATACGCGAATTGCACCCGAACTCCTGTGCGGCTCACGCACCACCGCCGGCACGCTGGTAAGAGTCCAACTACTCGGGTCTGATCCCGCCAGCCTTGCCGCGAATGCCGCGCGCTTAGTGACCCTGAGCCCGGCCGGAATTGATCTCAATTTTGGCTGCCCCGCACCGCAAGTGAATCGTCACGGCGGCGGTGCGGTGCTGCTCGACGAACCAGAGTTACTTTATCGAATCGCCGCGGAGGTTCGCCGTGCGATCAACGGCCGGGTTCCCTTCACCGCGAAAATGCGCCTCGGCGTGCGCGATAAGGCCGGTGCCATCGCGGCGGCTCAGGCACTAAGCGAAGGGGGTGCGGAATTACTGGTGGTCCACGCGCGCACCAAAGACGAAGCCTATCGACCACCCGCGCATTGGGAATGGATTGCGCGAGTCGCATCCGCGGTACGCGTACCGGTGATCGCCAATGGTGAAATCTGGACCGTGGAAGACTATCTGCGGTGCCGCGAGCTCAGCGGGCGGCAGGATGTCATGCTTGGGCGCGGCGCGGTCGCGGATCCGTTTCTGGTGGAGCGCATCCGCAATTACCTGGCCGGCCGGCCGCTGCGGCCTATCGCCGCAGACTGGCCGCGCGTGCTGCCCCTGCTGGTGGATTATTGGCAGTGCGTGCGGCGCGATCTAGAGCCGCGGCACGCGCCAGGGCGGATCAAGCAATGGTTGAATTTGCTACGGCGAAATTATCCGCAAGGTGAGATCTTGTTTCAGCAACTCAGATTACTGCGTGAGGCCCCCGAAATCGACTGCCGCATGCAGTCCATCGCACGGCGTCTATCGCCTGTCGACGAAGCATTCGCGCTGGCGACATAGCGCGAGCGAGACCACGACCGCCGCTATCAACAGCGTCCCACTCGCCGCAAAATAGTTGAGCGCAGCCCAGCCCTGGTGATCGAGCAGATAGCCTGACAAAAACGACGCCATCACCATCGAAGTAAAGACTGCCGCCTCGTTGATGCCCTGCGCAAAGGCGCCCTCGCCTGCGCGATACGCGCGCATCAATAACGACGACGCGGCCACATAGAGCAGATTCCAACCGATTCCGAGCAGCACCAAGGCCCACCAGAAATGTGCAACGCTCACGCCGTCGAGAGCGATTGTCAAAGTCAGCGCGTACAACAGGCTGCCGGCCAGCATGACTGGCCACTCACCGTAGCGCTGCACCAGCGAACCGGTCACGAAAGACGGCGCAAACATCGCCACCATGTGTGCGCCAAGCACATGCGCAGCGACCCCGTAGGGATGTCCGCACACCGTGGTCATCGTGAGGGTGGTCGCGGTCATCAGGAGACTCATCACGCCGTGACTTAGGGCGGCGACTGACACTGTCACCACGAACAGCGGTTGCGCGACAATTAGGCGCAAGGCGCGTGGGGCAGCGTCAATGGTGGCCAACTTCATCGGCGAGCCCTTCTCAAGACCTTGCAACAACAGGCAGGCCAGTCCCGCAAACACCGCCAGCGTTAAATAGATTCCGGCATAGGGCGTCGTGAGCAGATCGACGCTGAGGCGGCTCACCTCGGGGCCAACGAGCCCACCGACCATCCCGGCCGACATCACATAGCCGATGGCGCGTGCCTTGGATTCCACGGGTACCGCATCGGCTGCCGCGAAGCGGTATTGCAGACCAAATGCGTTGTAGATCCCAACGATTCCGGCGGCCGCCACGAGCAGCGCAAAGCTCTCCACTTGCACCGCTAACATTGCGAGTAGCGCGCCAAGCACACCACACAGCGCGCCCGCGCTGAACCCGGCGCGCCGACCATAGCGCCGCATCACCAGCGCGGCCGGATAGGCGGTTAACGCGCCGCCGAGTACCCAGGCCGTCACCGGGACGGTGGCGAAGCCGTTATCGAGCCCGCCACGTAAAGCCAATTGTTTTCCCACCACGCCATTCACGGCGAGGATCGTGGCGTTGCTGATGAACAGTAGCGCCTGCGCAAAGGCGAGCACGGCGAGCTTGCGTGAGGCACGCCGCGCCTCAATGGCCGACTGTGCTTTACCCAACCTCCAGCAGCTCAACGTC
>JANOVQ010000518.1:0-3240 GCA_031417495.1 Pseudomonadota bacterium
GATGCGCGAGGGCGACGACTGGGTGAAAAAGACCGACCGCTCATCGCTGCGCCTGCTGGGAACAGTGGGCGAGCCGATCAATCCCGAAGCCTGGGAATGGTATTACCACGTCGTGGGCGACGGTCGTTGTCCGATTGTGGATACCTGGTGGCAGACCGAAACCGGTGGCATTTTAATCAGCCCCTTGCCCGGTGCGCGGCCGCTTAAACCCGGTTCGGCCACCCTGCCCTTATTTGGCGTAGAGCCTGCACTGGTGGATGAGAAAGGGGTTGAGTTAGAGGGGGTGACGAGCGGTGCGCTGGTGCTCAAACGTTCCTGGCCTGGTCAGATGCGGACCATTTATGGGGACCATGAGCGCTTCAAAGACACCTACTTCAAGATGTTTCCCGGCACCTACTTCACTGGTGATGGCGCGCGCCGCGATGCCGACGGCTACTACTGGATTACGGGTCGGATCGACGATGTGATCAATGTTTCGGGCCACCGCATCGGCACCGCTGAAGTGGAAAGCGCGCTGGTGCTGCATGTCGCTGTCTCCGAAGCGGCGGTGGTGGGCTTTCCGCATGATCTCAAAGGCCAGGGCATTTATGCCTATGTGACCTTAATGACGGGACAGGTGCCGAACGAAGGACTGCGTAAACAGCTAGTGGATCACGTGCGCAAGGAAATCGGCGCGATCGCGACCCCCGACGTGATTCAGTGGGCCCCCGGCCTGCCAAAGACGCGCTCGGGCAAAATCATGCGGCGCATTTTGCGCAAAATTGCTGGTAACGAACTCGACAGCCTCGGGGACACCAGCACGTTAGCGGATCCTGCGGTGGTGAGCGACCTCGTCGCCAACCGCGCGACCTACTGAAGCGCGTGCGCGTGCGCCTGCGCCAAATGCGGTGACCGCCGTGGAAGATTTTTTCGGCGCAGAGCTCTTGCGCACTTGGCTGCACGCGCTGACGTTGCCCAGTGGAGAGTGGCAAGTGTTGCCGGGTTTCGAGAAGTCACCGTGGAGGGTCGCGCCGCCGGCCGCCGACGGTGCGCAGTTAGCGCAGTTCGCGGCGTTGCTCCACGAATTTGCCATGACCTATGCCGCGCGCAGCGACGGGGGGGGCGAAGAATCCCCGGCGATGTCGGTGGTGGTGCCGGCGTTGCTCAAGCAGTTAGCGCAGCAAGTGGGCCTGTTGCGTACGGCGCTGAACGACGCCGCCGCGCCATTTTTCCAAATCCTGGAAACGCAGACGCAGCCCATTCTGGGGCCGGCGCGTGAAACGCATCGGCGCTGGGCGGTGGTCGCACGGGCGGGGCTCGCGCATACGCGCGCGCTGCATGCCCTGCAGGCGACGCATTGTGAGATTTTGGAGCTTGCCTTAGGGCGCTTCACAGGCCTGCTCGGCAGCGCAGAAGGGCCTGCGATCACCAGCGCGCGTGGTCTGTACAACGCGTGGGTCGGCTGCGCCGATGCCACCTATCGCGAGCAGGCACTAACCGCCGGGTACGCGACGCAGTTTGCGGCGGCGGTCGATACCGGGAGTGGCCTGCGCCAGATCTGGCGCACTTGGCACAGTGCCACCGCTGACCAGTTTGCGGCGAGGGATTGAACCGCGATGCCGCAGATCACTTTCTCACTCGATGATCTTGCACGCGAGGCCACAGATTACGCGCGCCAAAGTGCGCGCGCGCAGCAGCGTCTCGCGGCGTGGCGAGATGAAGAGCCGCAGCATGCACATCGCCACGTGGTGCTGACCCGCGGCAAGCTCCAGCTGTATCACTATGCGGCGCGCACTGGCGCGCGCGCTGCAACGCCACTCCTGCTGGTGTACTCCTTGGTCAATCGGCCTTATGTGCTGGATCTCGCTCCCGCGCACTCGGTGATCGAAGATCTGTGCGCTCGCGGGCAGGAGGTTTACCTCCTCGATTGGGGCTATCCAGACCGGGAGGATCTGCGACACACGCTGGCGGACTACATCGCGCACGATTTGGATGCCTGTGTTGAGGTGGTGCGTGCGCGCCATCGCCTTGCGCAGGTGAATCTGTTGGGGGTCTGCCAGGGCGGCACCTTTTGTTTGTGTTACGCGGCGTTGTACGGCACGAAGATCAAAAATCTGGTGACGGTGGCGACCCCGGTCGATTTCCACACCGCGAACGATCTCCTCAGCCATTTGCTGCGTCAGGTAGATTCGGCGGCACTGGTCGCGGCCTACGGCAATTTGGCCGGAGATTTTCTCAACGCGCTGTTCATCGCGCAGAAACCCCTGCAGTTCGCGCATCAGAAGTACATCAATTTTGTCGCGCGTGCGGACGATGAGGCCGCGAGCACGCTGTTTTTGGCCTTGGAGCGCTGGATTTTCGATAGCCCCGCGCTGGCCGGAGCGGCCTTTCGCGAATTTACGGAGGGCTGCTATCAGGGCAATGGTCTCGCCCTCGGCACCTTGCAGGTGGGTGGACAGACGATTCATCTGCAGGACCTGCAGATGCCAGTGCTGAATGTCATTGCGCGCGACGATCACCTGGTGCCGCCGGCGGCCTCACGTGCGCTCCGTGGGCTGGTTGGGACCATCGACTACACTGAATTGGAACTGCCCGCTGGGCACATCGGAATCTTTATTAGTGCGCAGGCCCGCGCCACACTCGTGGAGGTGGTCGTGAATTGGCTCGCCGCGCGAGACAGCCAGGCCGCAGCGCCCCAGCAACCCGCCAAGAAGCGTCCTCGCAAGCGGCCGCGGTCAGCCGACTCTGCTTAAACAGCGGAGCGGGAAGGGCGGCCGCAGTGCCGGGGGCCGCAGGAGTGGTACACAGGTCGCAGATTTGGCCGCTAAATGTCTCTGATTGTGGGAAGCTTGGCCGATTTTCTTCAAAACCCCACGGGCCTTGGTTAGCATGACGCAAACCTCTGGCGGAACTCTCGCAATGACTCACGTGCAGGCCCCTTGCCGCCATCGAATTTGAACTCAGGAGACTTTATTCAATGACCTCAAACTTGGAATTAGCGGCGTGGGTGAAAGAGGCGGCAGCGCTCATGCAGCCCGACGACATTCACTGGTGCGACGGCTCGGAAGCTGAAAACGCGCAGTTAGTCGCCACGATGCTCGCCGACGGCACGTTGCTCAAACTTAATTCCACCACGCACCCCAATTGTTACCTGCATCGTTCGAGTCCCAGCGATGTGGCGAGAGTCGAGCATCTGACCTTCGTATGCACGCGGGCTAAAGAGGACGCAGGTAGCAATAACAATTGGATGTCACCGACGGA
>JANOVQ010000519.1:0-2270 GCA_031417495.1 Pseudomonadota bacterium
GAACATGTTCGCCCGAATCAAACACTTCCGCGCCATCGCCACAAGATATGACAAGCTTGAGCGCAACTTCGCCAGCATGCTTGCGCTGGCATTCGTGATTGTTTGGTTGCCAATGTAATGCGAAAGATCAACAGGCCCTAGGAAGTACCGCGATGACTAAACCCGTTAACCGTATGCGACCCGTACATCCGGGGGAGATCCTGCGCGAGGAATTTCTACGACCGCTCGGTCTCAGCGTGAATGCGCTGGCTGGGGAGTTGCGGGTGCCGGCGACCCGTATTCATGAAATCGTAAATGAACGACGAAGTATCACGGCGGATACGGCAGTGCGGCTGGCTCGGTACTTTGATACATCACCTGAAGTCTGGTTGAACCTGCAGACCGCATACGATTTGAAGACCCTCCCGACCCTGGCGGAGATTGAACGTCGGGTAGCGCCGAGGGCGGCGTAGAGACGGAGTCTCGAGCGCTGTTTTTTTGCCGCAATAAGCTATGCGTTCTATCAGGCATCGAGCAGAAAATTGGAGCAGGGATGAACCCCAGAGTTTTGCCACAAATTTGTCACACTGCGAACGCAATTCAGCGATATCGAACGTGATCGAGTGTGATGTTATGTAGCTGTTTTTATTTATATTGTTATGTAAGTGCTTGAACCCAAAAGGGTGTGAAAACGCGTTCACACGGCAGGGGCCAGTGGTTCGATCCCACTATCGCCCACCAATTAATTCAACGCGTTACCTCCTTCTTCGCGTTGTCTCAAACCAGTAACGTGACCAAAACGTGACTCGGCGTCCAATACCGACACGGCTGCACGCACGGTTTCCGGCGCCATGTGCGCGTAGCGCATCGTCACGCGGATGTCGGCGTGCCGGAGCAACTCCGCGACGGCTCTGATCGAGACGCCCGCCTGCACCAGCCACGCCGCGCAACAGTGCCGCAAATCGTGGGTCCGAAATTTGGAACCGTTTTCCTGGAAACATATCGAGACGACTGATGGGCTCAAGTGCGGATCGAGCACTCTGACCCCTTGAACCGAGTCGCGCGTTGCGACGAGCGAATTGTTTCAAGGACGAAAAACTACTGGAGATCAGGCTTCGCGATCAAGGCCCCTTCTTTCTCAAGCTTGCGCACTGCGGCCTCGGTGAGATCTGCGTATTTCGTAAAAACATCCACGTTGTGCTCACCCAGATATGCCGCACGGAGATCGGGATGACGCGGCGCTGCGGAAAACCTGAGCGGCATGCCAGGGACCTGATAACTGCCGAATACCGAGTCTTGTACGGTACGAATGGTCTCGCGTTCGACCAGATGCGGATGCTTGACCGCCTGTTCCACCGAGAGAATCGGCGCAATCGGCACGTGGTGATTGAATCCCCAATCCTCGGCCGCTTCGATCGCAGTGGGATACTTCGTCAGACACGCCTCGATTAACGCATTCAACGCCTCACGGTTCTGCACGCGTGAGGGGTTGTCGATAAAACGCGGATTCGCTGCAAGTTCCGGTCTGCCCATGGCAGTACATAAATTGAGCCATTGATTCTGCAGCACGGCGAGCACCACATAACCTTCCTTGCATTTGAATACGCCGAGCGGCGAAACAGCGTAGTGATGCGCCCCGGAGCGATGTGGTTTTATCTCGCCGCCAGACGCCGTGTGTGCCTGCACATTCACTTCGTGACAATGAAAGTATGAATCGAGGAGCGAGGCTTCGACATATTGACCCTGCCCGGTCTTCTCGCGATAAAACAGCGCGCCATTGATCGCCGCCAGCAGATGGGTGCCGGTCATCACATCCCCAATGCCAAGCATGTAGAAATAGGGTGGTCCATCCGGTTCCCCGATCATACTCAACACCCCAGCATAGGCGGCGCCGATATAATCATAGCCAGGCAATTTGGACAGCGGCCCGGATTGTCCGAAAGCGGAGATCGAACCCATGATGAGGCGCGGATTCAATTGGTGCACGACGTCCCAGCCAAACCCGAGGCGGTTGATCGCGCCCGGCGCAAAATTCTCAACCAGCACATCACAGTGCTGGAGTACTTTTTTCAGCAACTCAATCGAACGTGGATTCTTGCGGTCGATGCCGATGCTCTTCTTGCCACGATTCTGCTGGATGTAATAGCCAGAGCGGCCATTGCGAATAAACGGTAGGCTACGTGAAGCCTCGCCATTCGGTGCGAGTTCCACCTTGATGACTTCGGCGCCCATCTCTGCCATCAAGCGGGTGGTCGTCGGCCCCGCCAGCGCCTGTGAAAAATCCAGTACCC
>JANOVQ010000520.1:0-2939 GCA_031417495.1 Pseudomonadota bacterium
GTGGGAGAGGGCTGGGGAGAGGGGGAAAGCTGGCCGCTTAATTAAATTGCGGCGCCCGCTTCTCAACGAAGGCATTGAGTCCCTCAAGCCCGTCCGGGGACAGGATATTGTGCACCAGCTCAGCGGCTGCAGCGCGATAAGCAGCGTCGAGCGGCTGGTTCGCCTGTTGATAGAACAAGGCTTTGCCGCGCTTCAGCGCGTCGCTCGCTTTGTGTGCGAGTTTAGCCGCGAGCACCTGCACTTCGGTCTCTAGTTGCGCATCGTCCACCGCGCGATTGATAAGCCCGATGCTGGCTGCCGTGTCGGCGTCGATGAAGTCTCCCGTGAGCAGCATCTCCAGCGCATGCTTGCGCGCGACGGTGCGCGAGAGCGCCACCGCGGGTGTCGCACAGAACAGACCGTAGTTAATGCCGGAAGTCGCAAAGCGCGCACTGCGCGCGGCAATCGCCAGATCGCAACTCGCAACCAACTGACAACCGGCCGCCGTCGCGATACCTTGTACCTGGGCGATCACCGGCTGCGGCAACGCCACGATTGCCTGCATCAGGCGTGAACAATCGCCGAGCAGCTGGTTCAGGAAGGTCTCGTTATGCGCACTGCGCATTTCCTTTAAGTCATGTCCGGTACAGAAGGCGCGTCCAGTGCTTGCAATCACCACCACGCGTATCCCCGTGTCATCGGCAATCGCTGCCAGCGCGCAGCTAAAGGCCGTAATCATCTCACTCGTTAAGGTGTTGTAGCGCTCGGGGCGCTTGAAAGTGAGGGTCGCAATGCCGTCTGCATCGTGACGAACCATGGGGGGTGACGAAATCAAGGGTGCGGTGGCGGCCATGGTCGCTGTCCTTCCGTGTCGTGTGATGAGCCTATGCCCGGTGACTATTTACGGGGTTCACCAGACTTGCGTCAAGAACCGATGCGCGCGCAAGGCGCTCGCCAGGGCCTCGCCCCAGTGTCTCTGATGCAGGGAGAGATACACGAGTATGCCGCCCACGTCAGGGGCGAGCTTTAACGCCAGTAAACGCGAATCCACATAATCCTCAAGCGTCGCGGCAGGCGCCAGGGCCTGTCGCGACGCGTCACGGCGTGCCAGCTGCAGCAATGGCGCCGACATTCCCTGCTCATGGAGGATGCGATCCGCCGCATACAAGGCGCGAAGTGCACCGAGTTTCAGCTGGTCAGGATCGTCTGAACTCAGCATCACCAGCACGCACTGTCTATTAGTTAGCGCTGCTTTCGTTGAGTCCAGTTGATGCGCTAACAGTGCCTCGGCTTCGGCTGAGCGCCCGGCAAGGATCGCGGTCGCGATCTCGCCGCGCATGGCGGTTAACCAAAAGCGTCGGCGCGCGGCCAGATCTGGCAGCCGGGCTTTCACGCCAGCACGATGACGGCGCGCAAAGCGCGCGAGGTCGCCCAAGCGAGTAGGCAACAATGCTTCCAGTTGCGCGCGGAGCTCAGTCGCCAGCACTGGCGAACTGCCCCCGGTCGAACACGCCACCAGCACCGGATCGCGATCGATGATGGCCGGCACGATGCAATTGGAACGTGCGAGATCATCGACGACATTAACGAGCACGCCTGCTTGATGGGCGGCTTGCGACACCGTGTTGTTGATCGCTTCATCGTTGGTGGCGGCCACCACGAGGCGTTGTCCCTGGACTTGCGCGGGTGCGAATTCTGTATTGATCAACGTGATTTTTCCGCTCCGTGCGAGATCCCTGATTTCCTCGCCCATGACTGGCGCAACGACCGTGATCCGCGCTTCAGCGGTTAACAGCAAGGCAACTTTGCGTGCTGCCACTGTACCCGCACCAACCACCAGCACCGGTTGATTCTTTAAACGCAGGAAGAGCGGAAAGTATTCCATCGCGAAAGGGAGCTTGTGGGGGACCGGGGGGATTATCGTTGCCAGGGGTGCCGCGCTCAAGGCGTCCAAAGCGACACCATTAGCGTTGCGGAAAAATATCCGCCAGGTTTCTTCGCGGCCCGCGGCGTCTTGCCTTGCTCGATTCGTTGTGATGGCTTTCGGTTGTGAAATCCCGCATGTATATCGAAACTTCGGTCGTCTCGTACGTCGCGGCGCGGCCTAGCCGGGGCACGAATCGGCCCGCGCGGTGATCGTGAGGGCCAGCGCTTTGACCTATCGGCGCTAGGCGGCGATAGGTAAATGCATTTCGGTGTCGGTGAGCGTTACTCGCGGTAGATTTCCGTGAAGAGTCGTCGCAGTTGTGAGGTGGGCGTCGCGTGCGCTGGCACCTTACCGTGATTAGGCGCGTGGCGAGGCAATGCACCGCTGGATTCCGCCACGGCCGCCGCTCTCGCGGTGTCGGGATGGTTGAGCAAGCCCGGCACGACGCGCACAATCAGGATCACCCACAATAACTTCGTGGGCGACGAACTCGTCAACGCGACAGGAGCAACCCCGATGGCGTACACCGCAGATTTCGCGCAGTTTAAATTTCCCGGCATGGCGCCAAGTTTCACCGGCAAGCGAGTGCTGATCACAGGTTCCGGCAAGGATGGCGGAATTGGGCAGGCGCTGGCACTTGCGGCGGCGGCGAACGGTGCAGCGGCGATCGGTGTGCACTTCCACAACAGTTATCGCGATGGCTTTGATCTGGTGGATGCCATTCGCGCACACGGGGTACATGCGTTCGGCCTGCAGGCGGATGTCACCAACACGCGCGACCTGTGGGCCTCGCGCAGTTATGTGATCGAGCAGATGGACCATAAAGGCCCCGACATCATCATCTGTAATTCCGGTTTGACTGAGAAAGGCTATCGCTTCGGCCGCGCCTTGCCGGAGATTGCCGGCGAAGGCCGCGCCGAGCGGCGCGCACGCGTGCGCCGGGACTTCATCGAGAACCTGGCAGAATCGGCGCTGGTCATGAATACGAAGATTGATGGCTTCGTTGCGATGACGCATCTGTGGGCAGGCGAGG
>JANOVQ010000521.1:0-3619 GCA_031417495.1 Pseudomonadota bacterium
CACCCAGCGGTTCTTCCACCACTGGTTCCGGAGGAACTTCAATCGGCGTGTCCCACGGCTCTTCGACGGGTGTTTGTGACGGGACTTCGTTCGGTTCGTCTCTCGGCACCTCTACCGGAATTTCCGGTGGAATCTCCACTGGTGGAGCAGGCGAAACTTCGTTGGGTCCCGTGGAGCCGTCGACAGCCGTTGTTTCCCAAGACATGCTCGTTATCCTCTTGCGTCCCGAATTGGGAATGCTTGGGCGAAATCTAGCAAGGCCATTCCCGACTGAATGTAGGCGAGCAGCGTCTTCCGGCGTAGGTCGATGGCGCAGGCTTTTGCACGGCTTATTTCCTTGCTGCGAGATTCAGCACGGCCTCGAGTGCTTTCTGCACATTTTCAGCCGGTGCCAAGTCATCGAGCGTAGTCGCGACTCTGCCGTCGGACGTCACGATGAACGTGGTGCGTTCCGCAAAACCGTGACCAACCTCGACGCCCCGTGTGTCCTTGAAGCCGGGGTGTGCGTCGGCGACCTGCAGTTCAAATGACCTCGCGATCTTGCCATCCTCGTCGGAGGCGACCGCGAGCTTGCCGGCACAATACTGCGGGTCCTTGGAAAAATCGTTGAGCCGCGCAATGTTGTCGAGCGATACGCCGATGATGCTCGCGCCGGCCGCGGTGAACTTCTCCAGATTCTCAGAGAAGGTATGTGCCTGCACATTGCACCCTTCCGTAAACGCCGACGGATAGAAATAAACAACGACCGGACCCTTCATTTAAGGCGTCCTGCAGGGAGAACGTGAACTCTTTACCCGCCAGTGACGCTGGCGCTGTGAATTGAGGCGCGGCATCGCCTTCCTCAAGGGCGGCGAAGGTGGGCAACGCGACGATACCCAGCAGCGTAAAACCACACAGTAACTTCGTCATCGTCAAGGTCCTTTTGTTGGAACGTCGTGGGCAACCTGAATCAAGTGCAAGCAAATTCTGGTTTTGGCCCGAACATCGATGCGCTCCTCATGATGGTCTGCCGGCGACGCTCCACTCTGTAGCGCTGGATCGCATATTCCCATTCTGTGACGGAAAACGGAATCCGCCGGACGGCATACAGCTTTCCTTAGTTCGTTAGCGTACAGAAATCGATGAAGATGAGCGCGAAAATTGCCGCTGGCAATCGCGTACCCGCATCGACACGGTACGTTCGGAGTAACCGGCAATGAATAGAACATAGCAACAACATGTATTACCAATCGTTCAGATATCTGCTTATGACCGTTGCTCTGATACTGGCGCCGGGCGCACTGTTTGCCGCGGACTTCAACGCCGGCATGGCTGCTTACGAGCGCCAGGACTACAGCACGGCAGCCAGAGAGTTCAGCGCGCTGGCCGAAACCGGTGATCAGTATGCCCAGTACATGCTGGGGAGACTCTTTGAGAAAGGCAACGGCGTGGTACAGGATTACGTGCAGGCCCATCAGTGGTACAACCTGGCTGCTTCCCGAGGCTCCAGTCATGCCGCCGAGGCTCGCGACGCACTCACCAAGCAGATGAGCTCCAGGCAAACCTCCAAGGCCCAGCGCCTCGCCAATACATGGAAACCTGGAGCGGCTGCCACCACGGGAGTAACAACTCCCGCAGCTCGGCCAGCCACATACCAGGAGGTGAGCGCTGCTATCCAGCAGGGACTCAATGAGCTCGGTTATGACGCCGGGACGCCCGATGGCGTGATGGGCGGTAAAACCCGCGCGGCGATCCGTGATTATCAGACGGACCGTGGAATTCCCGTTGACGGCCAGCCCTCCCAGGCATTGCTGGACCATTTGACGGCAACCCCGCGCGCAGCCGGAGTCGATGCAAAGGCGCCGGCGGCCGCCAATCCGTCATGGCGGCGGCTGTTGCTGCACGATGCGTTTCAGGACGGCGATTACACGACGAACCCGGTCTGGACAGTTACCGCCGGGCGATTCGCGGTGGAAGCGGGCATTGGTTTGCGTACCGTGCACGAACCGCGCAAACCGCTGGCTGAATCTCGCCGCGAGGATTTACCGCGCGCGCTCCTGAGCGCGATTCTTGCACAAGCCACCCGCCCCAGTGGCAGCGAGGCGGCAACCGAAGCGCCGGACTACGCCGAGATCCATCTCGATGGAAGCATCACCAATGCTTTTGCCATCCAGCTCAAACTAAGCTTGCGTCAAGCCGCTACGGGTCCGCTGGCTTTCGGCCCATACCAAGTCGGCGATCGGTCAAGCGGCTACCGTCTGGTCTATACGCCCAACGTGGCTCGCGGACTCCATTTAGTGCGGCAGACTGCGTCAGGCTCCAGCGTGATCGAGTCCGTCGAAGCGAAATTCCTCCTCAATCAGGAATACGCCGTCCAGTGGACACGCGACCAACGCGGTGAGATGACCATCTCTCTCGATGGTAAAGAAGTGATTCGGGTCAGCGACCGCGGCCTCGCTGATCCTTTTACCGGATTCACTTTGGTCAATCGGGGTGGTGATTATGCCCTTCGGGAGATCACCGTCTACGGGATTGATTGACGCCAAGCGTGTCGCTACGACGACTCTTTCTGCAATGCCGCCTGCTCGGACGGTTATAGTCAGCAGCGTACCGACCTACGCCACTTCCCCACTACGCCATTGTTCGACGAAATTGTCGGTCGGGCGACGCTCGCGGGTGTGAGCGTTCGCGGCGCGTATTGCCCGACGCCTGGAGACGAGCTCCTCCACCCGGTGGCTTCGAATGTCGGCACATTTGTGCTGCTGGGATTCACTGGCAGCCGACAATGGGCGAATTTTGCGTTATCGCCTGAGGCAGACGACAACGCGCCAGATCCGCTCGATCGATGGTCGCGGCGAGTGATTGGGGCGCTGGCGATCCAGTTCGCAGCGACCGCGGTGTTCCCGAGCGGCCAACCAAGCCTGCCGTTCCAACGGCTGGCGGCGCGCGTATAGATCCTATGTCATAGCGCAAGTCCGTAACCGTAGCTCTGGATTAAATTCTGTTCCATTCTTCAATAGCGCGAAACAGACCCGCGCGAGCTTGCGACCGAGTGCCACAAAGGCTGCCGTGGTGCTCAATCCGCGCTGGCGTAGCGCGAGATAATACGGCTCCCATAAAGGGCTACGTCGAGCCTGCATGGCCGCGTTGAACAGGAGCCGCCGCACCTCCGGATCACCCTTCTTGGTCAACTTGCGCCGTCCACGCCATTGACCGGATTCGCGCACCCGAACGTCCATCCCCATGAATGCAATGAACGCGTCGGCACGGACAAACTCTCCGCGATGATAAAGTGCAACCAACGCCAATGCCGTCAACGGACCCACCCCAGGCAGTGCACGGCAGTGTGCCACTTGCGAGGCCCACCCTAAGCGCTCCGCTTCCGCTATCAAGGCGCGGTCGATTTTGTGTACCAACTGGTCAAGGTTCTTCAATAAAGTATCGACATTCGCCTGCAGCGAATCCAGTTCGACGAGGCTGTGATGGAGTTGAACCTTCGCACGGACCAGAGTGGCTCGGCGCTTTAGCAGCCGCCAAAATCCCTGTTCTGCCGGCGTTAATGGTTCCCAACGCCGCAGCTCGCTGACTTCACGCTCAAGATAGCGCGCCAGTAATTGCGCGTCCTGGCGGTCTGCTTTCA
>JANOVQ010000522.1:0-7050 GCA_031417495.1 Pseudomonadota bacterium
CAAGTCGCGAAGCGATCCTGCAACAGCTGGAAGCGAGCGGCGCGCCCTGCACTTTGAAAGCCCTGGCAACGGCCATGGACGTGACCTACAAGCCCGCCGTGCATGCCATGCAGCGACGCCTGCGCGCCATGGTGCGTGACGGACAGCTGATCGAAACCCGTGATCGTCGCTTCGGCATTGCGCGCGAGATGGAAATGTTGCCGGGCCGGGTGCTCGGTCATCCCGATGGCTTCGCGTTCGTGAGGCCGGATAATGGTGAGGCGGATATCTACCTGGCGCCGCGCGAAGCGCGCCGCGTGTTGCATGGGGATCGCGTCTTGGTGCGCCTCGCGGGGCACGACGACCGCGAGCGGCCCTTCGGTTCGGTGGTCGAGGTGCTGTCGCGGGCGAATCGGGAAGTGGTCGGGCGCTATTTCCAGGAAGGGGGCGTAGGCGTGGTCAGCCCGGATAACCGTCACCTCAATCAGGACATCCTGATTCCGCCCGGCAAAGAGGCGGGTGCGACCCACGGACAGATCGTGGTAGTGACCATCGATCAGCAGCCCGACGCGCGGTACCAACCGATTGGGCATATCAGCAGCGTGTTAGGTGATCACATGGCGCCCGGCATGGAGATCGATATTGCAATCCGCAGTTACGAGCTGCCGACCACTTGGCCGGATGGTTTGCCGCGCGAGCTGAAACAGATTCCTGCGATCGTGGTGGAAGCTGACTATGCGGAGCGCGAAGATCTGCGCGACCTACCGTTCGTGACGATCGACGGCAGTGACGCGCGTGATTTCGACGACGCGGTCTATTGCCGCAAGACCCGCAGCGGCTTTGTCCTTTATGTGGCGATTGCCGACGTCGCGCATTACGTGCGATCCGGCACCTTGCTTGATCGCGCCGCCCATGCGCGCGGAACCTCGGTGTATTTCCCGGCGCATGTAATCCCGATGCTACCCGAGCAATTGTCGAACGGTATTTGCTCATTGAATCCAGACGTCGAGCGGTTGGCGATGGTCTGCGAGCTGCGTTACGACTTCGACGGTACCTGTACACGGACGCGTTTTGCGAACGCGGTGATCCGTTCACGCGCGCGTTTGATCTATGAAGACGTGGCGGTTTGGCTTGCCGCGCCGCAGACCGAGTGGCCCAAGGACGGCGTCGAACGGCACGTGATGGTCGCGCATGAGCTCTATTTATTGTTGCGCGTCCAGCGCGAAACGCGCGGCGCGCTCGATATTGATACCGTCGAGCCGCGCTTTGTGTTCGACGCCACGCGCAAAATTGAGCGCATAGAAAGTCGCCAGCGCAATGACGCCCATCGCCTGATCGAGGAATTCATGATTGCGGCGAATGTGGCCGCGGCCGAGCACCTGATTCGGCAACGGCGGCCCGCCCTCTTCCGTATTCATGCACTCCCCGAATCTGAAAGAATTGAAGCGCTGCGTCAATTCCTGAGTGGCATCGGTCTGACTTTGGGCGGGGGTGTCCATCCGGTGGCGCAGGATTTTTCCAGAGTGTTGCAGCAGGCGCGCGCGCGCCCCGACCGCCATCTGGTTGAAACTGTGCTACTGCGCAGTTTGAAACTTGCAGTTTATAGTCCGGACAACGCAGGGCACTTTGGGTTGGGCCTCGCGGCCTACGCACATTTCACATCGCCTATTCGCCGCTATCCTGATCTCACGATTCATCGTGCGCTTAAGGACACGCTCGCCAAAGCAAATATTGGCACGGAAGATCTCGCGGTGCTCGGGGAACATTGCTCGATGACGGAGCGGCGCGCCGACGATGCCACACGGGACGCGGTCAGCTGGCTCAAATGCGAGTACATGCTGGATAAGGTAGGCGACACCTTTCGCGGCATCGTGAGCGCTGTGACTGCGTTCGGGTTGTTCGTCCAGCTCGATGAATCCTTCGTCGAAGGACTGATTCATGTGACTGCATTGCCCGAAGACTATTACCACTTCGATCCGGTGAGGCATCGCATGGTCGGTCGCCGGACCCATCAGGAATACTGTCTCGGGCAGCAATTGGACGTGACAGTCGCGCGCGTAAGTCTCGATGATCGGAAAATTGATTTCACGCTTGCGGTCGCCAAACCAGAGCCGAAACGTAAGGCAAAACCGGGACGCCGGCGCCGATGAGCGAGCCCAAAACGCTCCTGTTGTACGGTGTGCATGCGGTGAACGCGACTTTTGCGCAAGCCCCAACGGCAGTGCTCGAGTGCTGGCTGAAAGAAGGCACGGCGCAACCCGAACTTGTGCAGCTTGCCGAGCTCGCGCAGCGTCTGGGCCTGCGTGTGCAACGCGTTGCTGGCGACACCTTGGCGCGGCTGGCGGATTCCACGGCACACCAAGGGGTGGTGATTCGGCGCCGACCACCGCCGCAGTGGACGCTCGATGACTGGCTGGCGGACACGCTCGCTAAAACTTCACTTCCCCTCGCCCTGCTGATCGATCAGTTGCAGGATCCCCACAATCTGGGTGCAGTCTTGCGGGTCGCCGACGCGGCGGGTGCGCACGGCGTCATCCTCACGAAAGATCGCAGCGTGGGGGTGACGGCCGCGGTCGCCAAAGTCGCGAGTGGGGCGCTTGATACGGTGCCCATCGTGACCGTGACGAATCTCGCACGCACGATGGAGGCCCTCAAGAAAGCAGGCTTCTGGTTGGTGGGCGCGAGTGGCGAGGCGAGCGCAACGCTATACGCCACGGATCTGAAGCGGCCGCTCGCGTGGGTGATCGGCGCTGAAGGCAGCGGTCTGCGCCGGCTCACCCGCGAGTCCTGCGATTTCCTGGCCAGGATTCCGATGCGTGGCACGGTGGGCAGCTTGAACTTGAGCACGGCCGCGGCGGTCTGCCTGTTTGAGACGCTGCGCCAACGGAGTGAACGGTGAAGTCCCAGATTTGGGTGCGGCGGCAAGAATGCGCAGCCGATGGAGCGTCCGCCGGCCACTAAGGACTACGGCGTCGCTCTGCGGGTGCGGCGAAAAATGGCCTCAGGTCGGCGGAAGTACGCCCCGCGCAACCAGATCTTTTCGCTCAGCCACACCATAACCCAATTCCTCCAGCAGTTCGTGATTGTGCTGGCCAAGCGTCGGGGCGAGCGGCGCGGCGCATATGTCAACATGCTCGAAACGCGCTGCCGGCCGCGGCTGACGCACCCGACCGAGCTGCGGATGCTCATACTCGCGGAGCAGTTCGTTCGCTTTGACTTGCGCGTGATTGAGCATCTCGGCGCGCGTCAGGATTGGCGCACAAGGAACCCCATGCTGATCCAAAAGCGTTAACCATTCCGCGCTGGTTTTGGTTTCGAGAACGCGTGCCGTGCTCGCCAGGCGCTCGCCTGCGTTCGTGATACGCGCGGCGGTCGTACAAAAGCGCGGATCGTTAAGCCAAGCAGGGCGATCCAGCGCCGCACACATTCCACGCCACTCGTCATCCGACATGGCACCAGCGGTGATGTAGCCATCGAGCGTTTTGAATACCAGATCCTGCGCGACCTGACCAACCTTCGTATCGTTTTCCTGGCCTACGCGTGTGAAATTAATCATCCCCTCGGGCCACAGATAGGCGATAGTCGCGTCCAACATCGCGATCTCAACATGCTGTCCGCGCCCGCTGCGCACCCTGCCTAACAGAGCGGCCGTGATGGCTTGCGCAGCAGTCAGCGCAGTGGTCTTGTCGGGAATGACAGTGCGAATCATGCGCGGACGTCCACTGTCGGTGTCCGCCTGAATATCGGTGATTCCGGACAAGGCCTGGATGACGGGATCGTAAACGCGCTTCGCCGCATAGGGTCCACGGCTGCCAAAACCGCTGATTGAGACATAGATGATCTCGGGTTTTATTGCCCGTACTGCCGCAAGTCCAAGCCCGAGTTTGTCGATCGCGCCAGGCCTGAAGTTCTGCACAAACACATCTGCGGTGCGCAGCAGTCGACGGACGATCTCAATGCCGTCGAAATGCCTTAAATCAATCGCCATGCCACGTTTGCCGCGATTGATATTCAGAAAGCCGGTGGTCATACCCTGTTGACCGGAGCCCATCTGGCGCGTGATATCCCCCTCCAGTGGTTCGACCTTGATCACGTCCGCGCCCTGATCGGCGAGCAACATGGTCGCTGCCGGGCCCGACAACACCCGACTGAGATCGATGATGCGATAGCCCGTGAGCGGGCCTTGGCTTGTCATACTTCAGCGTTCAGGTCACGCGCACCGCGAGCAAGCGCGCGGTCGCGGCGCCGCGAAGCGCACTTTACCGCGACTTCGCCAGCGAGTTGGAACCCAGGAACTGTGGAGGTGGACATTTAGTTGCTGCTTGTTATCGGCTAATTGATCGTCACCGAATCGACTATTTCAGTGCCGCCATAATGGGGATCACCAGCGCCGCGATTGCGCCATGACTGCTGCCGGCTTTCACCATCGTGCGCAGCCCACTGAGGCTTGAGAGGAGATAGCGACCGAGAAGCTTAGGGTCTTTGTCAGCGGCAATAGTCTGTTCTTTCTGCGCCCGCCTAACGGCCGCTACGAATATCAGCGTCACGCGTTTAACGCCGTCCGTCACCAACTCGCTTACCTGGGCGTCCCGGCTCGAAAACTCAGTGGCGACATTCACGATCATGCAACCGCGCGGATCGTCGCCAGCGCGCGCCTCGCCGGCCGCGCTTAGCAGCACCGTCTCGATAAATTCCCAGCCGGAATCAGCAGTGCGTAATTTCTCGCGCAGCCGCGTGGTCAAGGTTTCGCAGTAATGCGTGAGTGCTTGATGAAACGCCGCTTGTTTACTGCTGAAAGCCTGATAGAAACTGCTCTTGGAGAGTCCGGTCGCCGCCAGCAGGTCATGCAGGGAGGTTCCCTCATACCCGCGCCGCCAGAACGTCTGCATCGCGGCGTCCAGGACCTTAGCCGGATCATATTCAAGCGGGCGACCGATACTCATGACCGCATTATGGACGCAGCGCCATTGATTTGAAAACGCGCAGGGCCTACTCAGTCGTCGCGTTGCCGGGTGGGTTTGAATCTTCTGGACCGAATGGTACAGTACCCGCTGAATTGCCAGTCTCTTATCCAGACCGAAGTCCCCACCTGACAGGATCCGCAGATGATCGACCTCTACACCGCGTCTACCCCCAACGGCTGGAAAGCTTCGGTGACTCTCGAAGAACTCGCTATGCCCTATACCGTGCATCCGATCAATCTCAGTAAAGGTGACCAGAAGACACCAGAGTTTCTGCAGATCAATCCAAACGGACGCATTCCGGCGATCATTGATCGCGCGAACGGTGATTTCGCCGTCTTTGAGAGCGGCGCGATCATGCTTTATCTCGCCGAAAAGAGCGGGAAGTTGTTACCGAAGGATGACAAGGGGAAGTCCAGAGTCATGCAGTGGCTGATGTTTCAGATGGGCGGCATCGGACCGATGATGGGGCAGGCCAATGTGTTCTATCGCTACTTTCCGGAGAAAATTCAACCGGCGATTGATCGTTATCAAAACGAGGGACGGCGCTTATTCGAGGTGCTCGAGGCACAACTGCGCGGGCGCGAGTATCTCTGCGACGAATACAGCATCGCCGACATCGCGAACTGGTGTTGGGTGCGCATCCACGAATGGAGCGGCGTGAGGATAGAGGGGCTCGACAATCTCCAGGCCTGGCTTGCGCGCCTGGACGCGCGGCCCGCCTGTCAGCGCGGGATCGTGGTGCCCGAGCCGCTGGTGCTGGATACTGGAACGGTTGAGATGGCCAAGAAAATCCTGACAAAATAAGCGCCACTATGTCCTTTCGAACTGGCGCAAAGGTGATGGAAGCAAATAGGAGGTCTTATGAGTTTAAGTGAGAAACTGACGGCGATCAGGGAAGGCGCGAAGAAGATGATTCCCGCCGACAAGCTCGCGGTGATGTTGCAGGCGACTGAAAATCTACGGACGTCGGGAATATTGGGCGGGGCGATCAAGGTTGGCGACAAACTCCCTGCGTTCGAATTAAGCAACGCGCGCGGCGTCCCAATTACGTCGCAGGCACTGTGTGGGAAGGGTGCGCTGGTGCTCACCATTTTTCGAGGTCATTGGTGACCCTACTGTAATGTGGAGCTGTATGCTTTACAGGACATTGTCGAACCCTTGCGCGAATTAGGTGCCACGTTAGTGGCGTTGTCACCGCAAAAGCCCGAACACGGGCTCAGCATTATCGAAAAGAACAAATTGACGTTCGATATTCTGAGCGATCCGGAAAATGCCTACGCGGCAAAGCTTGGTCTGCGCTTCGATGTGGCCCCTGAGCTGAAGCCGATTTATCAGGCATTTGGTATCGATTTAGCCGCCTGTAATGGCGACCCTAGCTGGACTTTGCCAATGCCGGCACGGCTCGTGATCGATAAACACGGGATCGTCCGGGCCGCGGATATCGACCCAGACTACACGGTGCGACCGGAACCGCAGAAAACGTTGGACGACGTTAAGAGGATTGTCGGCTAGCGCGGCTTCGCGGCGCGCCTTGTCGTTGGCACATGGACGTGCCTGTCTCTTCAGGAGCGCTACGATCCAGCGTGGCCTCACGCACTGCCTTGCTAGGGTCGGTGCGGACGAGAGTTGTCGAGTCCGGTCCTTTACAGAGTTTGCAGCCGCCGCGTAGAATACCGCTCCCTTTTCCCCTTACTCCTTGCTTCACCGCCAATGCCGGGAAGCTATTAACCGAGAGGAGCTACAGTTGAGGCACTACGAAATAGTGTTTCTGGTCCATCCTGACCAGAGCGAACAGGTCAACGCCATGGTTGACCGTTACCGCACGATGATTCAAGCAACTGGTGGCGTGATCCACCGCCTCGAAGACTGGGGACGCCGGCAACTTGCGTTCCCGCTCGCCAAAGTCCACAAGGCACATTACGTGCTCATGAATATTGAGTGCGATGCGCCCACCCTGAACGAACTCAACAGCGCTTTCCGTTTCAACGATGCAGTGCTCCGTCATCTAACGGTCAAGCGCGATAGCGCCGTGACTGAACCGTCGTTAATGGCGAAGGCGAAAGACGAGCACGACGAACGCGAGAGCGAACGTCGCAATCGTCATCAA
>JANOVQ010000523.1:0-8118 GCA_031417495.1 Pseudomonadota bacterium
TTCGCGCGCAACGGGCGTGGCTATTCCGAGTCGTGGATCAAGCTTGCGAAAGCTTCCCAGCGCACAGTCCTGCCGCGCTTCAATGCCGAACGGCAGGTCATCGAATATACCGAACGGTTTTACGCACCAGCCGCACATCTGGCCCGCCGTCTCGGTGAGCACGGCGGCCTTGAGGCGCGGGCGCTCGCGAACTGGAAACACCGCATCCTGGCCAGCTGGCCGCAGGTCTCAATGCGCCTCGCCGAAGGGCCACCTAGCGCGCTCACGGCCGGGTCGGGCTTCAAATTTGCAATTGCTATGCAACTCCGGGGGCTCGCACCCGAGGATCTCTGGGTCGAGGCGCAGCTCGGCTGGGTGCAGCATTCGGGTGAGTTCACGGTGATCGAAGAACATCAGCTGAACACTGCTGGGCCAGGACCGGACGGCGAGACGATTTTCAGCACGGTGATTACGCCGCAGGCTGCCGGACTCGTGGCCTTGCGGGTCCGCGCGTATCCTTCGCACCCTAATCTTCCGCAGCGCTTCGAGATGGGCCGGATGGTGTGGCTGTAACCCGCTACGACTAAACAGCCGGCCCTGCTATGCGATAAGAAAGTGTAATTCGATACGGCCCTTTAGGATCGTCATCCTGGGCGAAGCGGCGTTAGTCGCGCAGACCCGGGATCCATGGGCGGATGAAGAACAAGATGGATCCCGCCCCGGATATTCGCGTCGCGAATTCCGGGGTGACGTCTATAAGTGCTACGCACTTTCCGGGATAACGGGGTTGGTGAGATCAACGCACGGTATGTCGCGGATGGCCAAGACTCTCCGGTGTGACGAGCACGACACCCTGGGGACTGACGCTATAGCGCGTGCGGTCATGCACCAAATCGTGACCAATCACGGTATTGGGCGGAATGACACAGCCCCGATCAATGATGGCGCGATCAATCTGGCAACCACTGCCGATGCGGGCATCTTGCAACACCACACAGCGACTGATTCGACTGCCCGTCTCGAGTTGGCAGTTCGAAAAAAGCAATGAATTGGTCACTTCGGCGCCAGCGACGATACACCCGCCGGAGACCATCGAATCCACCGCGAAACCGCGCCGTCCATCATCGTTGAAGACAAATTTGGCCGGCGGCAGTTGTTCCTGGTGCGTCCAGATTGGCCACTCACGATCATAGAGATTGAGTTGGGGTGTCACGCCCAACAATTCCATATTCGCCTGATAGTAGGCATCGACGGTTCCGACATCGCGCCAATAGGCGTCGCCTTGGGTGTCCCGGAAGGGGAATGCTAGTACCCGGTATTTGCCGATAACTGCCGGGATGATGTCCTTGCCGAAATCATGACTGGAGTGCGGCGTCTCGCGATCCTTGATGAGTTGTTCGAACAGGAACTGCGTGTTGAACACATAAATTCCCATTGATGCGAGCGCGACGTCCGCACGCTCCGGCAGCGCTTGAGGTGCCTGCGGCTTTTCGTTGAATTCCAAAACCCGCT
This sequence comes from Pseudomonadota bacterium, assembly GCA_031417495.1. Taxonomy (GTDB): domain Bacteria; phylum Pseudomonadota; class Gammaproteobacteria; genus CAIKBL01. The sequence goes on from JANOVQ010000523.1 coordinate 1,492, forward strand.
GGGCTTCGTCGACACTCATCACGCCAAAAGCGGACGCTTCCGCGAGCGGCACTTCAATACAGCCGATGGTCAAATCCGCGCGTTGTTCGTGGTGAAACGCGAGCATCTGGCCGTAATCCATCTTGTAAACATGATCGCCCGCCAGCACTAACACATAGTCCGGATCATGCGCGCGCAGGATATCCAGATTCTGGAATACCGCGTCAGCCGTGCCGGCATACCATTCGTTATCGATGCGCTGCGAGGCCGGCAAAATCTCGACAAACTCACCGAGCTCACTGCGCAGGAAACCCCAGCCACGGTAGAGATGTCGCAGCAGTGAGTGCGCCTTGTACTGGGTCAGCACACCGATTCGGCGCACCCCGGAATTGAGGCAGTTCGAAAGAGGGAAATCGATGATGCGGAACTTACCGCCGAAAGGCACTGCGGGTTTCGCCCGCCACTTGGTCAAATCCTGCAGGCGATCGCCGCGCCCACCAGCGAGGATTAGCGCGAGCGTATCGCGCGTGAGGCGGCTGATATAACGCTTGTCAATCTGCGCGGAATCGGTCGCTACCGCAGGCCGCGGATTTTCGGTATCCACCACGTTTTCTATCCCGCTGAGACCAGCCGCGACCATCCGATGGTGGCTGCGGGTTGTCAACCTCTGTGTGTCAGCGTGAATGATGGAGACAAGAAGAGGCGTCGAAGGCCGCTCAGGGCGCCCACCACTCGTCGTTGCGGGCTTTATTGCAACCCAATAAATGTGCGCCGTCGATTATTCCGCCGGCTGCACGCTTTCGTGCGGGCCGATGGCAACTAACTCCGGAGATTACGCGGCGCGCTGCAAATCAGTGGCTTGGGATGGGGCTTGGGCTTCCAGGGCAGCGCTCGTCGTCACGCTGGTGAGATTCGTTGTGGCGGCTTGATAAACGCGGCGGGCGCGCTCATTGGGGGCATCGATAATGATCCCGGTGAGCTGAACTACTCGCGCGAGTAGGAAGGCACTGACAGCGAAAGCGAGCACGGCGAAGAAGGTGGAAAATAAGGTCGTTTCGGCAATATTACTGAACCAGAATTTGCCGAGTAGCGCGGCGGCGGCAGCAGTCAGGGCGGCAGTACCGATAAAATCAAGGGTCTTGGTCAACCGTACTCTCGGTGTCATGCGATGGTGTTCCTGTCGATCTTCTTTTTTTGATAACGCCAGCAGGTCCCGGATTCGTTTCCTTCGCTGCTGGCTGCCTGTGGCGTGCAATCTTATCGACTACGCATGACAGATCTGTGAAGCACGCCGCATTCGCGGCGACTTAACATTTTGTGACATTGGAAAGGGACGAGGGGAACATCCGCGAGGTTTCCTGGCGGCGGCCCGTGGAGGAGTGAATGCGAAGCGCGAGCCTATCTTTCGCGGCGGGCGCGGTCCTCTCGTTCTTCTTTTTTGCGCTTGGCACGCCGCTCGTCCACGCGATCGAGATCGCTTTCTATCTCGACTAATCGCGAATCGATCCGCATGCGTTGATAGTGCGAAATGGTGGACTCGGTTTGCGCGAGCTTGAGTTGCTCTGCGGCTAGCTCGAGTTCGCCGATGGCACGGTAATACTCGGCGATATCGTAGTGCGAGTTAACAACATCGCCCATCCGCTGTTCGGTTTCCGCGAGGAGCTGAAAATAGCGCGGATCGCGTTGGTCAGATACGCCAAATTCGCGGAGCACTTTGCGTGCTTCCGCAGGCTTGCCTGTATTGCTCAGGAGTGCCACATAGCCGTAAGTGGCAGCTCGACTCGCGGGATTAGCCTTGCGCGCCTTATCGAAGAGCCCGCTGGCGATCGCCAGATTCCCTGCCCGCTGCTCCAGGCGGGCGCGTGCAATTTGAAACGCAGCGATATTGGGTTGCTCGGTCAATAGTTTGCTGAGTTCAATTCGAGCGCGATCAAAATCGCCAGCCGCAGTCAGCGCGAGCGCGTAGCCATAACGCGCCGCCGCTTCGTTTTGAAAAGTGCCATCGCGGAGCATCGTCGTGTAGTAGGCCTTGGCCTGCGCGGGGTCCGCCGCGCTCATCACATTCAATTTCTGCCACACCAGTTGGTACTCGTAACTGTCCTCACGAATCGCTCGCGGCTTCATTTTTTCGGCCCGCTCACGCGCTTCGGCGATGCGATTCACAGTGACCGGATGGGAACGCAAATATTCTGGAATTTCCTTCGGATCGGTATAACGATTCGCGAGCTGCAGGCGTCCAAAGAAATCTGCCATACCGTTGGGATTGAAGCCCGCTGTGTTCAGGAGCTCAATGCCGATACGGTCGGCTTCTTTTTCGTTCGCGCGCGTGAAATTGATCTGGTATTGCTGTTGCGCGGCGCCGATCGCGGCCAACGCGCCCATACCAGCTTGCGGATCGATCGCGGAAAGGATGATCGCGCCTAAGAACGCTGCCATCGAGGGAATGCTCATCCTGCCAGCGGCTTCAATCATGCGTGCGCCGTGGCGCTGCGTGAGATGCGAGACTTCATGGGCGAGCACGGAAGCCAGTTCGCTTTCATTATGCGTCCCCAGAATCAAACCAGAGTGCACCCCGACATAGCCGCCCGGCACGGCGAACGCATTGATCACCGGACTCTCAACTACAAAGAAATTGAAGTCGCCGTAGTAACCAGATTGTTCGCCGACTTCCATGCCGACTTTTTGAATATAGTCTTCGACTTCTTCATCACTCACCAACGGTGCCTGGCGCCGCATCTGGCGCATGAAGCCCTGTCCCAACAAGCGCTCCTGTTCCGGCGAAATATAGGCGCCAGCGGAATCGCCGAAATCCGGCAACTCCGACAAATCAATTTCGTCGTGTTCAGTTAGCGGTCCGAGATTGTCCTGGGCCACCGTCAGCGGCACACCAAGGACAAGGCCGCACAGCAACGTGGCACTCAGACGCATGCGCTTTAACCAGGCGACTACCGACAAACGAAAATCCTCCGCAAGTGGATTGAGTGTACCTGACACCCTCCGAGCCGGCCACGCTGAGTCATTGTGGCGTGCGGCGGGCAGGCTTTATCCCTCTCACTGCCCCGAGTACGATGCGGGACAAAGTATGTGGGATGAGATTTGAACAATGACTGTACGAAATGCCTTCTATGCGCAATCCGGCGGCGTGACCGCGGTCATCAACGCCAGTGCCTGCGGTCTTTTGCAGGCCGCCCGTGATTACCCCGCGCAGATCGGCAAAGTTTTGGCGGGGCGCAATGGGATCATCGGTGCGCTGACCGAAGATCTGATCGATACCTCGCAAGAGAGCGCGGCGGCCATTGCGGCCTTGCGTCACACGCCGTCGGGCGCGTTCGGGTCATGCCGTTATAAATTGAAAGGCCTGGCCGAGAATCGCGCGGAGTACGAGCGGCTGATCGACATCTTTCGAGCGCACGAGATTGGCTATTTTTTTTACAACGGCGGCGGCGACTCTGCCGACACCTGTCTGAAGGTCTCGCAACTCAGCGCCGAGCTCGGCTTCCCGGTGCAGGCGATTCATATTCCAAAGACGGTCGATAACGATCTGCCGATCACCGATACCTGCCCCGGTTTCGGCTCCGTCGCGAAATATGTGGCGGTCTCGATCCGCGAAGCCGGCTTTGATGTGGCCTCGATGGCAAAGACCTCCACCAAGGTGTTTGTGCTGGAGGTGATGGGGCGCCATGCGGGCTGGATCGCGGCCGCGGGCGGGCTCGCCCACGAAGTGGACGGCGATGCGCCGCACCTGATTCTCTTTCCGGAACTCCCCTTCAATGAAGAGGATTTCCTCACGCGGGTGGACGCCTGCGTCAAAATTCACGGGTATTGCGCGATCGTGGTCTCGGAGGGAATCAAAAACCCCGCCGGGCAGTTCGTCGCTGATGCAGGTACCCGGGACGCCTTCGGTCACGCGCAACTGGGCGGCGTCGCGCCGGTGATCGCGCAGCTCGTCAAAGATCGCCTCAAATACAAATATCACTGGGCGGTAGCCGATTACCTGCAGCGTGCGGCCCGCCACATCGCGTCAAAAACGGATGTCGAACAGGCCTATGCGGTGGGCAAGGCGGCCGTGGCGCTCGCGGTGGCCGGCCACAGTTCCCGCATGGTCACCCTGGTGCGCCTTGCCGATGATCCTTATCGCTGGGCGACGGGTGACGTCGAACTTGCCAAGGTCGCGAATGTCGAGAAAAAGATGCCGCGCGATTTTATTAGCGAGGATGGCTACGGCATCACGGCGGCCTGCCGGCGCTACCTGAAACCCCTGATTGCGGGCGAGGACTACCCGCCGTATCGCGATGGCCTACCCCAATACGTGACCTTAAAAAACGCCACGGTCCCGAAAAAGCTTGCGAAGGCTTTCAAAATCTCCTGACTTCTACGAAAATCGCCGGGCTCGGCTGTACGGGGGGAAGGTCGAGCTGATGAGTACGGGAGTCTTCATCCCGCTCCCTTCCTGACCAGGACCTGTCTCAAAACGTCGCGCACGTGCCGCGGGTGGGTTCAACCCTGCGCGCCGCCGTTTTGAGACAGGTTCTAGACCACACCAATAACGAGGGCTTTTCCATGTCCTATTTAGGATTTTCCATTCTGTGCGGCTTTCTGGCCATCGCCTATGGCGCCTGGTCGGTGCGCTGGATTCTGGCGCAACCCGAAGGCAATGACCGCATGCGGGAGATCGCCGCGGCGATCCAGCAAGGCGCTTCTGCCTATCTCAACCGCCAGTACATGGCCATTGGCATCGTCGGTGCGGTGCTCTTTGTCGTGTTGTGGTGGATACTCGATAAGTTCACGGCGATTGGCTTTTTGGTCGGCGCCTTACTCTCCGGCACGACCGGCTTCATCGGCATGAATGTGTCCGTGCGCGCCAATGTGCGCACTGCGCAGGCCGCGCACAACGGCATGGCCGCGGCGTTGGCAGTCGCCTTCCGCGGCGGTGCAGTCACTGGCATGTTGGTGGTCGGCCTCGGCCTGCTCGGCTGCGCCGGTTTCTATATGCTCGCCCCGCAGCTCCTGGGCGCCGATAACGAACAGGTCCTGAGCGGCCTGATCGGCCTCGCCTTTGGTGGCTCACTGATTTCCATCTTCGCGCGACTCGGCGGCGGCATCTTCACCAAAGGAGCGGATGTTGGCGCGGATCTCGTCGGCAAAGTCGAAGCCGGTATTCCGGAAGATGACCCGCGCAATCCGGCGGTCATCGCCGATAACGTGGGCGACAATGTGGGCGACTGCGCCGGCATGGCGGCAGATCTTTTCGAAACCTACGCGGTGACTGTCGTCGCCACCATGGTGCTCGGCAACCTGCTCGTCGATTCCCTCGGCCCGAACGCGGTGTTGTATCCGCTGGTGCTTGGTGGGGCCTCGATTATCGCCTCCATCATCGGCACCTTCTTTGTCAAGGCGCCTGACCAGAAGATCATGAAGGCGCTCTACAAAGGCGTGATCGTCTCCGGCGTGCTGGCAGCCGCCGCGTTCTACTACATCAGCCAGCGGATGATGGGCGAACACGCGATGACGCTCTTCTACTGCTCGCTGGTCGGACTGGTCTTGACGGGGGCTATCGTGTGGATCACCGAGTACTACACCGGCACCGAATACGCGCCAGTGAAGCATGTCGCAGCGGCCTCGCAGACCGGCCATGCGACCAACATCATCGCCGGCCTTGGCGTCTCCATGCGCTCGACCGCGTTACCAGTGCTCGCGGTGTGTGTCGCGATCTATGCGGCCTACGAAATGGGCGAACTCTACGGGATCGCGATTGCCGCAACGGCGATGTTGTCGATGACCGGCATGATTGTGGCGCTGGATGCCTACGGTCCGATTACGGATAACGCGGGCGGTATTGCCGAAATGGCCGAGCTGCCGAAAGAAATCCGCAACATCACCGATCCGCTGGACGCGGTGGGCAACACCACTAAGGCCGTCACCAAGGGCTATGCAATTGGCTCGGCTGGGCTCGCCTCCCTGGTACTGTTCGCCGACTACACGCACAAGCTGGAGCAAGCAGGGCACACCGTGTCGTTCGATTTGCAGAACCACATGGTGATTATTGGCCTGTTCATCGGCGGCATGGTGCCGTATCTGTTCGGCGCGATGGCGATGGAAGCGGTCGGGCGGGCGGCGGGCGCAGTGGTTAACGAAGTGCGCCGGCAGTTCAAAGAGATCAAGGGCATCATGGAAGGCACCGCCAAGCCGGATTATTCGCGCGCAGTCGATATGCTCACCAAGTCGGCGATTAAAGAAATGATCATCCCTTCGCTATTACCGATCCTGGTGCCGGTGATCGTCGGCGTCGCCCTCGGTCCGGAAGCGCTGGGTGGGGTGTTGATGGGCACCATCATCACCGGCCTCTTCGTCGCAATCTCGATGACCACCGGCGGTGGTGCCTGGGATAACGCAAAGAAGTACATCGAAGACGGCCACTTCGGCGGCAAGGGCTCCGATGCACACAAAGCCGCGGTGACCGGCGACACCGTTGGTGATCCCTACAAGGACACCGCGGGCCCGGCCGTCAACCCCTTGATTAAGATCATCAACATCGTCGCGCTGCTGATCGTGCCGCTGCTGTAAGACCGGCGCGCACTGAGCACCCTGAAAGCCCCGCATTGCGGGGCTTTTTTTGCCCACGATCTTTGCGACGACGCTTTCTGCAAG
>JANOVQ010000524.1:0-2071 GCA_031417495.1 Pseudomonadota bacterium
GGGTGCTCCTCAAAGGCAAGTCTGACCTTGCCGCCATCAAGGGTCAGAAAGTGAATCTGGTGGAGTTGTCGGTGTCCCACTACTTGCTGGCGCGCGCGCTCTCAACAATCGTTGCCAGTGAGAAAGACCTGACAGTGGTGAACACTTCCGATGCCGACATGGTCGCGGCCGCGGCCGCGCCGGACACCACGGCGCTGGTGACCTGGAATCCGCTGTTGTCCGAGATCCTGAAAATGCCGGACACGCACCAGGTTTTCGATTCCAGCCAAATCCCCGGCGAGATCATCGATCTGCTGGTGGTTAACTCGAACACCTTGCGCGCCAATCCCAAGCTGGGCCAGGCCCTGGTCGGTGCCTGGTATGAAGTGATGGCTGTGATGGCTGAGGATGATGAAGCTGGTCGTGCGGCGCGGACCGCCATGGCTAAGGCCTCGGGGACTGATCTCGCCGGCTTCGAGGCGCAGTTAAAAACCACCAAAATGTTTTATACGCCGGCGGAGGCGGTGGCGTTCGCCCAGAGCCCAGTCCTGCCGGCCACGATGCGCAAGGTTGCGGAATTTTCTTTCGCCCATGGTCTGCTCGGCGAAAGTGCCCCGAATGACGAATTCATCGGCGTGGAAACGACGGCGGGGATCGTCGGCGATAAGGGCAATCTCAAACTGCGCTTCGATCCGACTTATATGACGCAAGCGTTAGAAGGCAAGCTGTAAGCAGTAGCCGATACTCACGCCGATGCGTAGCCTGATCAACCTGAAGCCGGGCAAAGGCCCGCTCATCGCGCTTGGGGTGCTGCCCTTTGTGCTGATGTTAGTGGCATATCTGGCGGCCTCGAACACCCGCTTGAGTGCGAATGCTCAAGACAAGCTATTGCCTGCGCTGTCGAGCATCGGGGCGGCCGTCGCGCGCTTCGCGTTGGAACCCAGCGCGCGGACGGGGCAGGTGCTGCTCTGGACTGACACTGCGGCGAGCTTGCGCCGGCTGGGGATCGGGGTGGCGCTGAGCGCAGTGGTTGGGCTGGTCGTTGGGATCCTCATGGGCGCCCTCCCGCTGGCGGGGGCGGGCCTGTCACCCTTCATGACAAGCCTGTCGCTGATTCCGCCGCTCGCGGTGTTACCCATTCTGTTCATCGTGTTCGGCTTAGGCGAATTTTCCAAGATTATTCTTATTGTCGTGGGTATTACGCCGGTCATTGCGCGTGACATCGCGCAGCGGGTGCGCGAAATTCCCCGCGAATTGATCGTCAAAGCACAGACCCTCGGGGCGAGCACCTGGCAGATCATGCTGCGAGTAATCCTGCCGCTCGCGCTGCCGCGTCTGCTTAGCGCGGTGCGTCTGGCGCTAGGCTCGGCGTGGTTATTCCTGATCGCGGCGGAGGCGATTGCCAGTGAAAGCGGCCTCGGCTATCGCATTTTTTTGGTGCGGCGGTACCTCGCGATGGACGTGATTCTGCCGTATGTGGGGTGGATTACCTTGCTCGCAGCAACCACCGATGTGCTGCTGGCGCTAGCCTCGCGTCGCTTGTTTCGATGGTCGCTGCTCGGCCAGTCGGGCTAGCCATGGCCTATGTCGAGCTTAAGAATGTTTGGCAGCAGTACGGCGATAACATCGTGCTGGAACGTCTGAATCTAACCTTGGAAGCAGGCGAGTTCTGCGTCGTGGTGGGTGCCTCCGGCTGCGGCAAAAGTACGTTTCTGCGGCTGCTGTTAGGCGAAGAACAGCCGACGCGTGGCACTCTTACGATGCGCGGTGTGCCGTTCAAAAACGAGCCCGACGCGACGCGCGGCGTGGTGTTTCAACGCTATTCGGTATTTCCCCATCTCACGGTTTGGGACAACGTGCTGCTCAGCCTGGAGTTCAAACAAGCTGCGTTGACTGCACGCCTGTTCGGCGCGGCACGGAGCCGGGCGCGCGCAGCGGCGCTCGAGATGCTGGAAGCAGTGGGGCTGGGCGCGGCACGTACCCGCTATCCCGGGGAGCTCTCGGGTGGTATGCAGCAGCGTTTGGCGCTGGCGCAAACCTTAATCGCGCGGCCACAGTTGCTGTTGCTCGACGAGCCGTTTGGCGCGCTCGA
>JANOVQ010000525.1:0-4574 GCA_031417495.1 Pseudomonadota bacterium
GAGCCCGCACCGCCCAGCACGAATGCCGCACACAGCGCAGTGACCAGGGTCGCGGTGGTAATTGACCAGGAGGCGTCGATCCGGCTCATCAGAAAAAAGCCGCCGGCGACCCCGACCAGCATGGTTATCAAGGTGCGCTTGCGCCCGTAGCGATCACTGAGCAAGCCGCCCAGCGGGCGGGCGAACAGACACATGACGGGAAAGGCCGAGGCAATCAGCCCCGCCTGGATCTGCGAGACATTGAAAGTGTCCTTGAAAAACAGCGGCAGCATGGAGACCGCCGCGACCTCCGAACCAAAGGTGACCAGGTAGGCCACACTCAGAATCGCGACCTGCTTGAACTTGTAACGATGGATCGCAGGCACGGGGCGCACGAAGATCTCGCGATTAATGCGATAAATGCGTTGGCTCTGCAGCGCGAACACGAGCACCAGGCCAGCATAAATGCCGATCACTGTGGGTTGGCCAAGCATCCCCAAGGTCTGCAGACGCCACGCAATCACGCCTAACGCCAAGTACAGCGGCAGGTTCATGAGCAGATAGAAAACGAGATCCTGTTTGCTCGTCACTTCGAGCCCACCGGTCTTAGTGGGCCGAAAATACGTCGCGCCCTCCGGGGTGTCGCGCGCGAAGCGATAAAACACGCCTGCATACAGTAAGAGAGCGATACCACTCGCCGCCACCGCATAGCGCCACCCGTGCTCGGCACCGAAGTACAGCGCGAGCGCCGGCAGTAAGAGCGTGGCGCCGGCCGAACCGAAATTACCAATCCCACCGTAAAGCCCTTCTGCCACCCCGACCTGTTTGGCCGGAAACCACTCCGCAAGCATACGAATGCCGATCACAAAGCCCGCACCGACGAAGCCCAACAGGAAGCGCGCCAGCGCCAGCGTCTCAAAACTGTCGGCACTGGCAAATAGAAAGCACAGGCCGCTGGAGATAATCATCAGCGCGGTGTAGGTGCGCCGTGGTCCGAGGCGATCCACCAACATGCCGATGAGAATGCGTGCAGGAATCGTGATGGCCACATTCAGGATGAGCAAGGCTTTGACTTCCGCGTCGCTCAGATGAAACGCCTCGCGGATCGAGATCATCAGCGGCGCGTGATTGAACCACACGATAAAGGTCAGGAAGAAAGCCAGCGCAGATAAGTGCAGAACGCGCATGCGGCCGGTAAAGGAAAAGAATTCGAAACGGGTGGCTGGCATGAGGAGCAGTCGAACCTTCAGTGGCGCGTGAATACGCAATGCACCAGGTAATGCAAACCCTCTGCCATTCATCGCAAAATGCACGACAGACATGCTCGCGTGCGCGAATTAGCGATGGCCAGGAATGCAGGGCGAATGCGCGCCGGTAGAAAGCGCCTCATTTGGGCGCCTAACGCAGAAATTCCGCTTCACGGCGGTGCAAACCCTCAGTCGCTCTGGCTCGTCTCCCAACCACCGCCCAAGGCAAGACGGATATCGATTAGGGACTGCGCGACCGCGATATCGGTTTGCGCCAGTTGATCTTCGATCTGCAACAGATTGCGTTCAGCATCGAGCACCGTCAGGAAGTCTTCGATCCCTTCGCGGTAGCGGAGGCGCGCGAGTTCAGAGGCTTCGCGACTCGCCGCAAGCGCCGCCGCAAGTTGCGTGCGCCGCAGACGTTCATTGCGATACGCGCTGATGGCGCTGTCCACTTCCTCCAGCGCCTTGGTGACGGTCGCCTGGTAGCGCGCAACTGCCGCGGCGGCGCCGCTGTCAGCCGCGCGAATCCGCGCATAGGTCGCTTCGCGATCAAAAAGATTCCACGTGATGGCCGGACCGAGCGCGAAGAACGGGGCGCCACTCGTGACGAGATTGGATAAATGCGCCGCGCCCACGCCGGCCTGCGCACCGAAACTCACGGTGGGAAAAAGATCTGCCGTCGCCACCCCGATGCGCGCCGAAGCCCCTGCCAACGCGCGCTCCGCGACCTGGATATCGGGGCGCCGCCGCAGCAGCTCGGCGGGCGCACCCACCGCGACAAAATCTGGCATGGTGGGTAATGGCTGATGCTTGGCGAGCCGGCTGCTCAGCGCGCCCGGCGCCTGCGCCGTGAAGGTGGTTAAGCGATTAAGCGCAGTGGTCACCCCCGCCTGCAAGCGTGGAATCGTGGCCTGGCTCGCCAGCAATTGGGTGCGTGCGCGCGCGACATCGAGATCAGTCGCCGCGCCTTCGCGATTCAACAAAGTGACGAGATCGAGCGTCTGCTGCTGCACGGTGACATTGCGCTCGGCAACCTCAATACGCGCCTGATTGCCCCGCAAATCGAGATACGCACGGGCGACTCCCGCGAGCACCGAGGTCAGCACCTCATGGCGTAGCGCGGCGACCGAGCCGAGATCGGCGCTCGCAGCCTCGATCGAGCGTCGCACGCGGCCGAAGAGATCAAGCTCCCACGCGAGATCGAAGCCGAAAGTCGAACTGAGCGTGGCCGGCAGTGCGCCATCGACCTCGCCCCTGGGCAACAGCGCGTGCGCATCGCGGCGCCCTTGGAGCGTGCCGCTGGCATCAATGGTCGGTGCGCGCAAGGTGGTGAATTGAGCGAGCACGGCGCGCGCGGCCTCGACATTGGCCGCCGCGATCTGCAAATCGTAATTGGCGCTGACCGCCTGCTCAATCAACGAGTTCAATTCTGCATCCGCAAGTTGCTGCCACCACTCGGCTGGTGAATCGCCAGGCTTGAGATCTGCGACTTCGGTGGGCAGCGCCGAAGGGAAGGTCGCGACGGCATCCGCAGTACTCGACGGCGGACCGGCATACTCCGGTCCGACCGCTTGACAGCCGCTCAGCACGCCAAGCATGACGCCGAGCGCAAGATTGCATGGCCGAATCATGAATTTGCCCTACCGCGCAGACGCGCGAAATAGTCGGCACCCGCGCGACACACCACATAGAAAACTGGCGTGAACAGGAGTCCAAAAAAAGTCACGCCCAGCATGCCGGCGAACACGGCGGTGCCCAGTGATTGGCGCATCTCGGCCCCGGCCCCTGTCGCCAACACTAACGGCAACACGCCCATCACGAACGCAAACGAAGTCATCAGAATGGGCCGCAGCCGGGTACTCGCTGCGCGCGCCGCCGCCGCCCTGGGCGCAAGCCCTGCACGTTCGGCCTGCCGCGCGAATTCCACGATTAAAATCGCATTCTTCGCGGCGAGGCCAATCAAGACGACGAAACCAATCTGCACCAGGATGTTGTTATCCATGCCGCGTAGGTTGATGCCAACGATCGACGCCAGCAGACACATGGGCACAATCAGCATCACCGCCAGTGGCAGCATCCAGGATTCATACAGTGCTGCCAGCAACAGAAACACAAAGGCCACCGCGAGCGCAAAGGCGAGGGGCGCCGTATTGCCGGCGAGTTTTTCCTGCAACGCCAGGTCAGTCCATTCGTAGCCATAGCCTTCCGGCAGCACCTCGGCCGCGATCCTCTCGACCGCCGCGATCGCCTCGCCAGTCGACACGCCAGGCGCCGGCACACCCTGAACTTCGATCGCCGAATACAGGTTGTAACGCGACACCCGGTGCGGGCCGGTGATATCGCGCAAGGTCGTTAACGAGCCCAGCGGCACCATCGCCCCGCGATCCGAGCGAGTGCGCAGCTTCAGCAAGTCCTCGCGCTGGTCGCGATAATCACCCTCCGCCTGCGCGGTCACGCGATAGGTCCGGCCGAGAAAATTAAAGTCATTCACATACGCCGAGCCGAGATAGACCTCCAACGTATCGAGCACTCTTTCGGCAGGCACCTGCAATTTTTCAGCCTTGGTGCGATCGATGTCGGCGAAAATTTTCGGCGTCTGGGTGTTGAAAGAAGTAAACACCCGCGCGAGATGCGGATCGGCATTGCCGCGCGCGATTAATTCCTGGGCGACTTTCTCGAGTTCACGCAGGGAGTGTCCGCCGCGATCCTGCACATAGAGCTTCCAGCCGCTACCCACGCCAATCCCCCGCACCGGCGGCGGCGGAATCACGAAAGCCGCGGCTTCTTTGATTTGACTGAGACGCTTCTGCGCCTCGGCCACTGTTTGTTCCATCGAGCGACCCATCTTGCGGCGCTCGGCATACGGCTTGAGGGGGGTAAAGATCGCCCCGGCATTCGGCGCGTTGGTGCGCGTGGCACCGTCGAAGCCGGCAAAGCCTGCGGTGTGCGCGACTTCGGGCATGTCCATCAGGACTTTGATGGCGCGACGGACCACCTCATCCGTGCGCGTAACCGAGGCGCCGGGCGGCAATTGATAAACGGTGATGATGTAGCCCTGATCCTGCTGCGGAATGAAGCCGGTGGGCGTGCCGCGGAATTCACCTACCGTCAACACAATCAAGCCGCCGTAGAGCAAGAGCATTAGCGCAGTAATCCGCAACACGCGATTGGTTAGCCAGGCATAGCGCTTGCCGAAACTCGCAAAGCCGCGGTTGAACAGCTGCGCAATCAGCGTGAAAGGGGACATCAATATGGTGCGTAGCCTACTTCGCGGCGCGTGCGCGGCATGCGGTCTCAATAAGAGCGCACCGAGCGCAGGCGAGAGGGTGAGCGACACCAGCGCCG
>JANOVQ010000526.1:0-1834 GCA_031417495.1 Pseudomonadota bacterium
TGGTACGAAGAAATGAAAGAGGCGATGCAGGTGCCATGGATGGGCGTCGTGACCATGGCCTGCGCGCATTACCCCGAATTCTTCGCAACGCTCTGGGAAAGCGCGCAGCCGCTGGTACGCAGCCGGCCGTTCGTAGAGGCAAGCGCGGCGTTGCGGCAGTTGACTGAAACGGAAACTGCGAAACTGCGGCCCCCGCCGATCGCGATGCGACTTGAGAACCTTGGCTACGCCGAGCGGGAGATCGCGCAGATTCGCGGCATGATCGAGATTTTCAGCCACGGCAATTTTCCCTACCTGTTGCCCGCCACCATCGTGCGCCTGCTGCTGGAAGGCGAAGAAATGGGCGACGGGACCGAAGCGCCGCTGTTCGAAGGGCGCCACGCACCGGACGTGCAGGTGCCGCTGGTGTTGATGGAAATCCATCACGCCGACTAGCCGACGCGGGCGCTCTACGAGGACGTGAAGCGCGCGCTGGCCGAGCTACTTTTCGCTGGCCTGGCGTGATCTGCAAAGCGCCGTTCCCACCCCGGCTTACGACGCGATCCGCGATGCCATCCACGAGCGCGCAGTCGATCTCGCCGCGCACGGCCTGCCCAATCCCGGACGCCTGAGCGGCGCGGCTTTGCGCGCTGCCGGCGGCCGCGATGCAAGCGTTGCCGAAGTGCTGCAGGTAGCGCGGTTGTTTCAGAAGACCGCACGGTTTTACTTGCTGAAGGGCGCGATCGGCATCGGCGAGCGCATCCGCAGCCCGCGACAACGCCAGCACAACACTCTCGATCGCCGCGCACTGCACGAGTGAGGTTGGCAGGTGATTGCCCAAGGACACCCTGCCGCGCTCAGAGGATTGCGCCTTGCAATCGTCAATGCCTGAATTTCGCTCGTAACGATCTCCACCCGCTCCGTTCAGTCTTCAGACCTAGTACCATTTGTCGCGGCAATTTTATCAAGCAGTTTTGGTCGTTCGGTAAATCAAGGAGCTAAGAATCAATACGGTGGCGCATACGCCGATGATGCAGCAATACCTGCGCATCAAGGCACAACATCTCGACAAACTGCTGTTCTACCGCATGGGCGATTTCTACGAGCTGTTTTTCGAAGACGCCGTGCGTGCCGCGAAGCTGATGGATATCACGCTGACCCAGCGTGGCGCCTCCGCGGGGGAGCCGATCAAGATGGCCGGCGTGCCCTACCATTCCGTCGAGCAATATCTCGCCAAGCTGATGAAGCTCGGCGAATCCGTCGCGATCTGCGAGCAGATTGGTGATCCCGCCACATCCAAAGGTCCGGTCGAACGGCAGGTCACTCGCGTTGTCACGCCGTTCGACCGGACCTTTCGATGTGGCGGGGTCGCCGATCTGCTCGCAAATCGCCACGGATTCGCCGAGCTTCATCAGCTTGGCGAGATACTGCTCGACCGAATGGTAGGGCACGCCGGCCATCTTGATCGGCTCGCCCGCGGAGGCGCCACGCTGGGTCAGCGTGATATCCATCAGCTTCGCGGCACGCACGGCATCTTCGAAGAACAGCTCGTAGAAATCGCCCATGCGGTAGAACAACAGTTTGTCGGGATGTTGTGCCTTGATGCGGAGGTATTGCTGCATCATGGGTGTATGGGCAGGACCGCTGGGCGCCTCTGGTTTCATCTCGCCGCCATTATACGGGCCGTCATCTGACCGATTCTTTCCAGCACCGCTGCAGCAAACTGGTTTGCCCTAGTGAGGTCAAGTCGTCTTTGGCAAGAATTGGCCGCGCATTTTTGCTTTCCGCTTCGGTGAAAGACGGGGATTTGCAGTGGTCCGGCTCGAGCCTCCAGCCAGTTGGTCGAACCCCGAAA
>JANOVQ010000527.1:0-5369 GCA_031417495.1 Pseudomonadota bacterium
GGTGAGCGCAGCGAACCCCAACATCAGGTCAACAAGGTCACGTGATCGAAGTGCCAATGCGGTGGCTTGTTGGGGTTCGCTGCACTCACCCGAACAGTTCCCGAGGTCCATCCACAGAAGCGCATTTTCCAGGGATGCCTAGATACTGAGATCCAGCAGATTGTAATCCGTGAGACTGGCCTTGGCCGTCTCATCCCAGCAGAACGTCTGCCCCACGTGCGGTGAGTAGACAAACGGCGTTTCCTGCGGAAAACGCTGGCGGCGCGCGTCGATCGCATAACCCAGCACCCGGCTGCGTGCATCAATGCGCGCTTCGTCGTAAATGGCGCGCGCGTTATGGACGCCGCCGGCTTCCACACCGAGCACAGATTTACGTCGATGAAAGCCGAAATTCACAGTGACCCGCCATGCCCGACTCACGTTCGCGAACGAACCATGAATAGTCTGGCGGTTAGTGATCACGACATCGCCTGGCGCGCAGACCAGCGGCACTGCCTGTGGTAACCGTTCGCTGCCCGCCGCGGCTACCAGCGCTTTAATATCCAGCTTGCCGAGCTGGTGGCTGCCCAGCACCACCCACACGCCGTTCTCGGGTGTACAGCCGTAAATCTGCGCCATGAAATTGAAGCCGTGCGTGCCTTGGTCCCAATCCGGGCTATCCCAGTGCGTGACGCCATCCTGATGCCACGCAACGGAGGCGCCCAGTCCTGGCGCTTTGATGAACAACGCTTCGTTGAAGGGCGCGAAATCGTCGCCGTTCACGGCCGCCGCGACTGCCAACAATTGTGGATGCGCGTAAACGCGCAAGGCGGCCTCCGAAAATTGCAGCGAGCCGAGAATGAGATAAACAATCTCATTCGGCGCATCGTTCGCCGGCGTCGGTTCGTACATCTTCACCTGATGCCGACCGTTCGCGAGCGTCGTGCCGCCGAGGGGATCGCCTAAGGGTTTGGCCCAAAATAGGGTGGGGGCCTGGCAGGCGACGCCGAGAGCAGGGCGTCCCTGTGCATCCACCAGTGAATCTTTTGCGATCGGCAGCCGCGCCAGAATATCCTGCAGATCCCCTTCGAGATCTGTCAATTCCGCCGCGCTCAACACGTTCTCAAAAACATAGAAGCCGCAGCGCCAATACGCCTCGAGAATTTCTGGCCGCAAACGACCGCCGGCAGCAAAGCGAATTGGCCCGCGATTGCCGAGCGCAACGGCGCGTGCTGCGCCCGCGGCGCAATAGTCGCGCATGGCGACGGCTTCCGGGCCGTAGTCCACAGCACGCGAGGAAACCAACATTGTCATGATCTTCTCCACGCTTGCATATGAAGGATCCCGCAAGAAGAGTCGCCGGGGTGGCCTGAAATTAGCGATTCGCGAAAGTACTCAAGCGCGTTGCGCGCCCCAACGATCCCAATAGGTGACTTCTGCCAGTGGTAAGCGGCCAGCCGGTTTCAAATCATCGCCGGTCAGCCAGGCGACCGGTAGCAGTGCAGCCTGGGTGACATCCGCGGGGATGCCGAGCAACTCGCTGATTTCTTTTTCATACAGCAGATGCAGGGTGGTCCACGCAGAGGCCAGGCGGCGCGCGCGCAACGCGAGCATCAGCGACCAGGTCGCAGGCAGGATCGAGCCCCACATCGAGGCCTGGGTAAACACATCGTCAGTCTCAAAGCGGCCTTCAATGCACGGGATGATCATGACCGGCACGCGCTGCAGGTTTTCCATTAAAAACCCGCCCGATTTGATCATGCTTTCGCGCTGTTGCTGGCGCAGATCGTCGGCGGCGTACTCGCGCATCATGGTCACCCCGGTGCGCGACATCGCGGTCTTGCCTTCCACATAGGCCTGCGCGCCCAGGCGGTAGTAATCCGCAATTTTCGCGCGCACTGCCGGGTCGTTCACGACCAGAAACCGCCAGGTCTGGGTATTGGCACCGGTCGGCGCCTGCAGCGCGATGTTGAGGGCTTCCTTGATGAGTGCGCCCGGCACTGGTCGCTCGAGATCGAGCCGCAGTCGCACGCTGCGGGTGGTCGTTAAAACATGATCGACGCTGGCGAGATCGATGGCTTTGTAGCGCTCGGAGGTCATGACAGCTGTTCCTTACCGAAGTGTTTGCCGATAGGGCAGATCAGGCTACGGGCCGTGATCCGCGGATGAAAAATCCCGAAGAGGGCGCATCGCACCGCACTGGTCCACGCGGTGCAGAAGGCCTAAGCTCAGGTTTCCCAGGTTGGGCTCTGCGAGTGTTCCCACATCTGAATCATATTGCCGTCCGTATCGTAGAACAGGAAGGAGCGACCGATGGTCGCGCACGGCCACACGTATTCCGTCTGGGTTTTGAAACCGGCCGCGCGCACTTTTTCAAACCAACCATCGATATCGGTGACCAACAAACCCAGCTCGTGAAAGCCGGTGTGACCGTAGCGCAGATTCGCCGGCGGCGTCTTTTGGATGGCCGGATTCTCGCATTCCTGCAATTCAATCAGCGCGCCCTCATCCGAGGTTAGCAGCACCATCTTTGAGCGCGCGCCTTTGACCTTGAAGATGTCATCGAGAAGCGCGGGATACATAAAGGTTTTGGGCCCAGGTTCGGTGCCGTCCGGAATCATGGTATCCACCACGACCTTGAAACCCAGCACATCCCGCCACAGGCGCACTGCTTCCTGCATATCGCTGACAAAGACCGCCATGTGATGAAAATTCATGCGTGCTTCCTCAATTTGGGAGACCGAGCTTTGGTTTGACCCAGGCCGCGAGCTTTTGAATGGCCTCGTCCGCTTCCGGCGCCTTGCCGGCCATGAACTGAAACACGTGCTGCATTTCGGGCACGACATCGCAACGCACCTCAACCCCTGCGGCTTTGAGGCGCTCCGCCACTCTCAGCGAGTCATCCATGATGGTCTCGAACCCACCGACCTGAATATAGGTTGGCGGATAGCCTTTGAAATCAGCGAACAATGGATTGACGAGCGGATCTTTGGGCGAGGTGGTGCCGATATACATCTGCGACATGTTGAGCGACATTTCCGGCGTAATCAGCCGATCCACTTTGGCGTTGGTTTTGAACGACGGGGCAGTGGCTTCCATGTCGTACCACGGCGAGAGCGGCATCACGGCGGCCGGCAGCGGCAGTTTTTTAGCGCGCGCGGCGAGCACCACGGTCGTGCATAGATTGCCGCCAGCCGAGTCACCCACCGTCGCGATATGGGACGGCTTAATGCCTTGGCCGAGTATCCATTCATAAACTTTCAGACACTCATTCACCTGTGAGGGATGCTGGTGTTCAGGGGCACGGGCGTAATCGACAATCAACGCGCGGCAGCCGACGGCCTTCGCGATATGGGCAAAAATTTTGCGATGCGAGAAGCGCGAACCGGTCACGCAACCGCCGCCATGCAGGGCCAGCAGGACGCGATCTTCGCGACAACCGGCAGGCACCGCCCACAGGCAGGGCGTGCCTTTGACATCGACTTCCAAGTAATCAACCCCACCCGGATCACGGGCAAGATCGCCGCACTGTTCCAGGAGATCCCGCAGGCCGTCGAGGGACATCTGCGGATCGGCTGCAAGGGCGGCCAGGAAACTGTCAAACAAATTGTCGATCGCGGCGGCTTGGGGACTGGCCATGGCATTTCTCCGGGGCTGTTAGTTAAGGATTGGAAGCCTCAACTATACGGGGTGTGCACTGCGGTCGTGAAGTGGCGAACACCCTCAACTTTTGCTGCGCCTCGCCGCTTCTGTTCGCTATGAAGCTCATCATCATCGATACCTCGAAAACCTATATGGCGGCGGTCCGCCATTACCTGGCGGCGGCGCTGCCGGAGATCGAGGTGACTGAGTACGATGCCGAGCAGCAGGGGCCACCCGCAGGGGATTTTCACTGGCGACTCTACGATTTCGCGCTGCTCAGCCAGGAGCTCGGCGACGGCGCGAGTGGTCTCGAGTGGCTGCGCCGTTATCACGCCACGCCTGGCTTCCCACCAACCATTCTGAGTGCGGCGTGCGGTGACGAATATCTTGCCGTGGCGGCGGTTAAAGCTGGCGCCCAGGATTATCTGCGCCGCGAGGATGTCCTGAGTGAGCGGGTGATCGCCGCCCTTCGCGCGACGTCCGTAAGCCCGCCAGAGGTGACGGAAAACCTGGATGGCTTTGTGTTGCAGGCGCTGGATTTTCCGGCCACCCTCGGACTACCGA
The DNA here is from genome assembly GCA_031417495.1 of Pseudomonadota bacterium. Lineage (GTDB taxonomy): Bacteria > Pseudomonadota > Gammaproteobacteria > CAIKBL01. Next base: position 4,186 of record JANOVQ010000527.1, read on the forward strand.
GCGCGGGCTGTTCAGGCCATCGCTTCGTGCGTCTGATCGGTCAGGGCGGATTTTCGCGGGTGTATCTTGCCGAACGCGCGGTGGACGGTGCCCCGATCGTGCTCAAGATCATCGACACTCAGCAGGTGCGGGAGCCGGTGGCGGTGCAGCGCTTCGTGCGCGAAGCCGAGATTATCGCCGGCATCGATAACCCCTATGTGGTCAAAGTGTATGACCAGGGTTTCACCGCCGACTATGGCTACATCTCCATGGAATTTTTTCAGCACGGCGATCTCAAGCAGCGGCTCGAACAGGGCTTCCCGTCAAGCACCGCCATCCAGCACATGCGTGGCATTGCCAAAGGCCTGCAAGCGATCCACGCCAAGCAAGTGATTCATCGGGATCTCAAGCCGGGCAATATCATGTTCCGCGCCGATGACAGCCTGGCCTTGGCGGATTTCGGGATCTCGAAGCGCCTCAACGACACCTGCGATCTCACCGCAATCTCGGGGGTGGTCGGCACACCGAGCTATATCAGCCCGGAACAAGCGCTGGGCGCGCCGGTCGATCCGCGCAGTGATCTGTATAGCGCAGGCGTGATTTTTTTTGAGTTACTGACCGGGCGCAAACCGTTCCGTTCGGACAGTGCGGCCGGGCTGGTGTATCAACATCTGCATACGCCTGCGCCGCGACTGCCGAGTGCGTTAGCGCCTGTGCAACCGATCATCGATCTCCTGCTCGCCAAGGATCCGGCGGATCGTTTCAGCTCGGCTGAGGAATTACTGGAGAGTTTGGATTGCTGGCTCCCGACCAATTTCGGGCATGACAGTCCGCGAGTGCGAATGGCGGCGTGACCCTGTAATCCTCCAACCGCTGCGGTGAAAGGTGCTGCGCGGAGTCAGTACCCCAAATCCCGCGCGGCCCGCGCCAACACCACCGGGACCGACCATGCGGTGCGCGCCAGGCGAATGTCATTGCTGCGACCGGCCGCATAGAGGCCGGAAGCACTCATCCAGAACGCGACCGAGCGCATTGCATACAGCGCGTTGTAGTAGCGACAAGCGGCGACATCAATCGTGAAACCGGTCGCTGCTTCATAGTCCCTGAAGAAGGCATCACGCTCAACCAGGTTGGACAACAGCGGCGTTCCTTCGCGATTCAGATCGCTCAACACATAGGCCACGTCGTACATCGGATCGCCCAGC
>JANOVQ010000528.1:0-8864 GCA_031417495.1 Pseudomonadota bacterium
CAGCAAGCGGCGCGCAGAGCGCTCGATTGAGGAACATATCTGCAAAGCGTCGGGCATGTCGCTCATCGATGGCGCCAAAGCAATTAAGCGCAAGGTCGATGCCAACATGGCAGCGGCAATCTTTAAAGAAGTCGCCGTCAAAGGGTATAACCCGAAGAACTTCGTGATCCTGAGCTACGGTGGTGGCGGTCCGATTCATGCTTGTGGGTATGCTGGTGCTATCGGGATTTCCAAGATCCTGATTCCTCCCTTCAGCTCGGTGTTCTCCGCGCTCGGTGCGGGCAACATGAATGCACTGCACATTCACGAAAAATCCCTGTACCTGATGTTCTACGATGCCACGCAACGCAAGATGCTGGAGAATTTCGATGTCTTCAATGCGACGGTCAAGGAACTCGAGGAGCGCGGCCGCGAAGATCTCGCACGCCAGGACATTCCGCTGGCCAATATCAAGACCCGCGTGGAACTCGACATGCGCTACGGCAATCAGCTCGCGCAGATTAGCGTAACGAGTCCGTTAAGCCGCTTGAAATCGATGCAAGACGTGATCACCTTGCTCGATCGCTTTAGCGTGAACTATGCAACGCGCTTCGGTGAAGGCAGTCAGGCGCCCGAAGCGGGTGTGCGCGTGAATGTGATCCGCGTGGTGTCCTATGTTGAGCATGAGCGACTCGATCTGCAGCGTTCGACTAAACAGATTCCGGCGCAGCCGCAAGCCCGTAGCCAGCGTGATTGCTGGTTTCCGGAGCTCAGCGAACCTCAGCGCACCGGCGTCTACGATTACGACGCTGTGCTCGAGGGGATGCAGGTGCAAGGGCCGGCGCTGATTGAGTCGCCGCGGACCACCTACCTGGTCGAACCAGGCTGGACCCTGACGATGGGATTATCTGGATCGGCGTGGATGGTGAAAGATTAAGCAGCGTGTTGCGGCTGTCATTCCGGCGCAATTTTCGGCACAAATTTAAGAGGTAACGGCCATGGGCGGCGACCAAGAAAAGTCGATTATCGAAAAATTCCTTGAAGACAACGTGCTCTTTCTCGGGCCCGATCAGGAGATCATGGAGGACCATAGCGTGGTCCCAACTACGCCGCGTGAGCAAACCGCACTGGATGCTTTCGCGAACCCGGATCAGATCAATCTCGTACGCCATAAATTGCAGACGGCCTGCAACGAATCGTTCGACATGGTCGAACAGATGGGCGCCGCGCCCGGCGCAAAATGGGGCGATCTGATTTCTGGCGTGTGGACCGCGAATGGCGATCTCGCACTGGCCAGTATGGGCGGAGTGCTGATTTTCTCAGTGCTGACCCAGCACCCGGTGAAATTCATCTTGAAGTATTGGCGTGATGATCCGACCGTCGGTCTTAACGACGGCGACATCTTCATGCACAACGATGCGCGCTACGGCAACATTCACAACACCGATCAAAGTCTGGTGATTCCGGTTTTTCACGAGGGCGAACTGGTGTGCTTCACCGGTGCCATTGTGCACGAAGGTGAAAACGGTGCGATTGAACCAGGCGGCATGCCGTCCGCCGCAGAATCGCCGTATGACGAAGGCCTCAAGATGTCGCCGATCAAAGTCGGTGAGAAATTCGAGTTCAAGCGCGACATCCTCACCTTTCTGCAGAACTCGGTGCGTGAACCGAAGCTTCAGCTCGAAGGCATGAAATCGAAATTTTTTGCGGCCATGCGCATGAAAGCACGCGTGGAGGAAGCGATCGCGGAATACGGTGTGGACGCGGTGCTCGCGACCATGCGCAAGACCTTGACCGATACCGAAACCGAAGTCCGTCGTCGCCTCCGTGCATGGCCCGATGGCAAGATTCGCACGAATTGCTTTGCCGATGGCACCTTGCGCGAGAATTGCCTGATCCGGATCCGCCTTGAACTCGATAAGCGCGACGATGAACTCATTATCGATTTCCGTGGCTCTTCCCCCGAATTCTTGAATCGTCCGAATAACACCGTGCTCGCCTCCCTCAAAGGCATGTTGGCGCAAGAGTTCCTGAGCTTCGTGTGGCCTGATCTGCCGCGCAATCAGGCGGTGTTCGCGCCGATGACGGTTTTGACCGATCGACGCTCGGCCTTGCATTGTTCGCCGGATGCGCCGAATGCGCAGAGCATGATGACCTTCTTCCCGGGTTTCACGGCGATCCAAATCGGGGTTCCGAAATTCCTCTACAGCTCCAGCCACCGGGCGACCGACATCATCGCCGGTTGGTTCAACATGATCGTGACCTTCCTCTATGGCGGGATAAATCAGTATGGGGAGTTGGTGGGTAATGTGTGCGCCGATTTGAATGGCATGGGCGGTGCGGCGCGTTGGAACCGCGATGGCGAACATTCGCTGGCACCAATCTTCGCGCCGATGGCGGATATCGGCGAGCAGGAGCTGATTGAAGAAGAAGTCCCGCTGATGAAGATTGTGCCGCATCGTCTGATGAAGGATGCCGAAGGTTTCGGCAAGTTCCGTGGGGGGCATGGTTATCAACAGATCGCCACCATGAAGGATTCCTCGATGTGGGGCTTCATGTGCTGCAGTCTCGGCTCCAAGTTTCCCACCACTTACGGCATCTTTGGGGGCTACGCGCCCGGTACCTTGCCGCTGTGCAAGGTCAAAGGTGTGAACGTGTTTGAAGTGATGAAAGATCAGCGCGACCTGTTGCGCTTCACGATTCCAGAAATCATGAACGAACGGCCGTTCCCGAACGCGAAATATTCAACCCATCACATGGGATTACAGCTCGAGTTTGCGCAGCCGGGTGAGCTTTACATGATTACTCAGGGGGGTGGTGGTGGTTATGGCGACGTGCTTGAGCGCGATCCCGAGCTCGTTGCCAAGGACTATCTCGACGAATTGATTTCGATGCGCAGTGTGCGCAAGGTCTACCACGTAATGCTGGATGAAAAGAGCGGTGCGGTGGATGTCGCGGCAACCGCGCAACTTCGCCAGGCCGAACGCAAGAGCCGCAAGCAACGCGGCAAGCCTTTTAAAGCGTTCGTTAATGAATGGGAAACTCCCAAACCGCCGAGTGAAGTGCCGTTCTATGGCTCTTGGAAGGATGTTTCGCTTCTTTATCGCGGGTCGCCGGATAACACCTGCCCGGCGGATGCGATTGTCTCGGTCATGATGCCCAACCCCAAGGATCTCAGGATTGCTGAACTGGAGGCCCAAGTGGAAGCGCTGCGCGCGAAGAAATAGGTCGACACGGGAATCCCCATGCCGCCAAAGATTCTGCGAAGTTATCTGGAGGGCACTCGCGAGCGCGTCCTCTGGCTTGAGTTCGACCGCTATGCACATCGCGTTTTTGCGAATTCGGCGAGCGACTGGTTAACCCAGGCGACGCGTTGCGCGAATACCCTGATTCAGGCGCGCAAGGCCATTAGGACCGATGTGCTCACCATCGATATTGCGGCGGCTGGTCTGGCGGGCACCATAGTGGGGGAGAATCCCGCAGCGCGCTGCCGCCATGCGCTCACCGAAGCCAGCGCGCTGCGCTATACGGCAGAGTGCATCGACGCGGTGTTACATAAGCTGGGTGATGAGGTTGATCTCGTTTTGCGAGTGCCCGCGCCGCGTGATTTTTTGCAGGCCTGCGGGGGTGACGAAGAACCCGATTTCGATGCACTGGATGACGTGAGTACGGCGATTTCAGGCGCACTACGCGGATTTTCGGACAAGGACATTGCCGGGCTATTGCTCACTCGCACGGCAGACGTCCCGCTGAGTGCAGATGAGATCGATGCCTACGCCCCAATCTTGAATACTGCGCATCACTATGGTTGGGTGACTTGTATGGCGGTGTCATCTGCACTGTTGGTGAAGTCGGCCGCAGTCGAGGGAGTGGACTTACTCCTGTGCAACGAGTTAGCGCCCCTGCAGATGCGCGAATTGCGCGGGACGGGTCGCGGGCTCGGCGGTGGGTTGCCAGTTGCCGCGTGGTCTGTGGTTGGCGCGCTGCCGACGCCCGTAGCCGGCGATTTTTTGTTTGGGACGATTCCGCCGGAGGCAAATCCCGAAACCGTGCTGGCGAATTGCGCGGCGCTCGCTGGCTGATAGCCCGTGACTCCCTCTAAATCCTCAACCCGTCATCCCGGAAACGGCGCAGCCGTTATCCGGGATCCATCCGGAGCATCAAGCGCCCCTGGATCCCGGGCCTGCGCTGCTTCGCAGCTCCGCCCGGGATGACGATGCTACGTTTTCTCCGGCGCCAACGCCGCCAACAACAACTGATAATGTTCCTGGAACGCTTCCGAGACTGAAATTTCGGTTGCGGCGTAGAATCCAGGCTCCAGCATTCGGCTCAAGCTCGCGAAGACGAGTTCGGCCACCAGCACCGGCCGTACGTTGCGGAACGCGCCGGCCTGGATGCCGCGCTCGAGCAATGCGCAGAAACCCTGTACGCGTAAACCTACGTGATCTTTCCATATGCTGAAGGCAGGTGCCCAACATCGAATGTCGGCCACGGTTTGCTGGCCCAAGCGTTGCGCTGCGCGTACGCCTACCTGCAAATAATCATGCAGGCATTCTGCGGGCGCTTCGCGCAGCGTCGCCGCCGCGTCTGCGTCGGTGCGAATACGCGCAAAAAATTCGCGCAGCACATTTAGCACCAAGGCGTTTTTGCTTGGCGCGATTTCGTAAATCGTGCGCTTCGAACAACTCAGGCGCTCTGCTAGTTCGCTAATGGTGAGCCGCGAAAATCCTTCATGCAAAATAATTTCTTCGATGCGCGGCAACAGCGCAGTCGCCCGTCGCCGCAGCGGCAATTCTGGTGGATCGAACGGTTCCAGACGGTTCATCGCAGTGGGCCAGTTGCTTTACACCTAAGCGGAAAGGGAGGATTCGATGCAGTGTAAATGTTACCCAGGCAGGCCTGCATCGCAAGCCCGAAATGATGCGTCGCAACACCAAGATTGTAGGAAAATCCGATAATTGACAGCCCCCAGCACGGTCCCTATAGTCGAGCCGCAACCCGTATTAGGGTACGCAGCTGCTGCCAAAACGTACCACCAGGTGTGCGGCGCTGCGGGATCGACGTTGGGCAGCTGCGACCATAAAAAAGCGTACTCCAAGATGCAGCGTGGCCACCGCCGACATAACAAACACGAAGAGCTAACAGCAATCTGATTGGAACTAGCAACAATCTGGTCGCACGCTCGTGGGATGGGGATTCCAACCGACTTGTCGCCGTGCCGCCAGAACCGCAGCCAATCCAATAACTATTAGGCGAATAAACCAATGCAGACTTCACTCCGTCACCGGTTCGCGGCCAAGGTCATCGGCAATCGAGGCCTGTCAATCTCGATCTTGCTCGCGATTACTGCGTTCTTCGCCTATGGCTTACGCAATGTCGAAGTCAAAACAGTTTTCTCAGACCTGTTCCCCAGCAATCACCCCTTCGTAAAGACCTTCAAAGATCACCCTAATTTCGGGAATCCATTGACCGTCGTGTTGATGATTAAACGCAAAGATGGCGATATCTATAACTCAGAGACACTCGAAAAAGTCTATCGCATGACCCGGGATATCGACTTGGCGCCGTCGGTCGATCACGATCAAATCCTGTCGGTGGCGACCGAAAAAGCGCGCTTTTCTGAAGCGACTCCCTACGGTGTCGAAGTCAAACCCATGATGGAAGCCGCGGCGCCCACGACCGCTGAAGAAATCACTGAATTCAAGCGTCGTGTGGATGGTTCAAACAATGTGCGCACCTTCCTGATCTCGCAGGATGAAAGCGCCACATTAATCACGGCAACGTTTATTGAATCCACACTCGATTACGGCGCAACCTTCAAGTTTGTGCAAGGCATGGTCGAACGAGAACGCGACGAGCACCACGAAATTTATGCCGCCGGCCAGCCGATGCTCACCGGCTGGGTCTACGAATACCAGGCCCAAATGCTCCAGATCTTTGGGATTACTGCGGCCGCCTTGATCGGCTCGCTCATCTTCTACATGCGGAATGTACCTGGGGTGGTCGCCCCAATCACCGTCAGTTTGGTCGGCGGAATCTGGGGTTTCGGTCTCACGGGTTGGCTCAAACAACCGATTGAACCCCTAATTATGGTGGTGCCAATGTTGTTAGTCGCACGCGCGTTCTCACACTGCGTGCAGTACCTCGAGCGCTACTATGAAATTCTGCACGAAGTGAAAGATCGCCGGAAAGCCGCCCAGCTTTCACTGGGCGTGATGATGGCGCCCGGTATCCTCGGAATCATTACCGACTTGGTGTGCTTGTTCCTGATTGCGATTGCACCGATTCCCGTGATGCAGCGCTTCGCGATTTTCACTGGTTTTTGGGCTACCTCGCTGATTCCGACCGACGTGTTTCTGTCCGCGCTGCTCGCTTCGTGGTTGCCGACGCCGAGGAATGTCGATGTGTTGATCGGCAAGGGCACCGAGAAGACCTGGCACGACAAGCTGATCGGCATGCTCGGGGTTATCGGCAGTCTCTCACACGGATCGCGTGCCAAATTCACGACCATGGTCGCCATCGTCGTCGCCGTAATCTCGGTTTCCGTGCAAACGCGGCTCCAGATCGGCAACCCGGTCGAAGGGAGCAATTTGTTGTTCGAAGAATCCGAGTTCAACACTGCGGTACGCGCGATCAACTCGCACTTCCCTGGCTTGATGACTTTGGAGATTGTGTTTGAAGGTAAGGGTGGACTCGATGGCCCGCGTATCCTGCGCGAGGCGCATACGGTGGCGACTATGCACACCCTGCAAAGGATCATGGAGTCTTATGACAATCCGCCAGAGGCAACGCTCTCTTTCGCTGATTACCTTCCCGAGACGAATCGGCTGTTCGGTGGCGGTAACCCCAAATGGGCCTCGCTCGATCCGATCGATGAAAAAATCTATGGCACGGTAACCGGGTTACTGTTTGGTTCCAACGCGAAGAACTACGGCCATGTTTCCGACTTCACATTTTCCAATGGGACCGTTTCCCTGTGGTACAAGAACAATAAGCAGGAAACAGTTGATCTCGCGCTAAAACAGGCGCAGGCGGCGGTGGACGCGGTAGGCACCGACCATCCGAACTTCACCATCCGGATGGCGACTGGCTCAATTGCCTTGCAGCAGTCGGTGAATGATGTGGTGCATCAAAACAAATGGCGCATTCTGGCGATTTTGAATGTCATCATCTTCCTGGTCACGAGCTTCGCCTATCGCTCGTTCGTCGCTGGTTTCATTCTACTGTTACCAGTGAACCTCTCGAATTCGCTGCTTGAGGCAGTGATGGTGACTTTGGGCATTGGCCTTGATGTGAACAGTCTGCCAATTGCCAGTATCGGTATCGGCGTCGGTATCGACTACGGCATTTATCTGGTCAGCCGCATGTGTGAGGAGTTCCAGGATTCCGGGCATTATGGCGATGCAATCCAACGCGCCGTGCAAACCTCCGGGAAGGCTATTTTCTTCACGGCCACCATCGTGCTGCTGAGTATTCTGCCGTGGTATTTCCTATCGAAACTCAAGTTCCTGTCCGATATGGGCCTGCTGTTGGTGATGGTAATGACGATCAACATGGTCATCTCGCTGATAGTGCTGCCCTTGCTGGTGTGGTGGATTAAGCCGAAGTTCATTTCCAACGAGCACCAGTTGATTTCCGAGAAGCTCGATTACTCGGAACACGCGAGCGCGATGTAGTTGTTGTGCGCCGACTCCCACGAATTAAGAGAAGAGGATTAATGTTGTGAAGAGACTTTTCATTTCGAAACAAATCATTGCCGTGGCATCCGTGTGCGCGCTTCTCGCGAGTGGCCCGGTTTTTAGCCAGGAAGAGGGCGCCGGCGGCGAGCAGCTCGCGCCGGTACACACCGGGATTCCGCATGATGCGGTTTATGACATGACGCTCAACGGCGCAGAGGGTATCGCCGTTGGCGCCTTCGGCGTCATTCTTGAATCCAAGGATGCCGGTGCTTCCTGGGCGAAAACGGATAGCGGCACTGATTTCGCGCTGCTCGGAGTCGCGGTGAACGGCGACAAGAAAGTGATTGTCGGTCAGCGCGGCACGGTGCTGGTCGGCAAAGCGGGTGGCGGCTGGGAGCCGGGCACGAGCGGTTCTGAAGCACGCTTGATGAAGGTTGCGGTGAATGCCGCTGGCCTCGCGATCGCGGTCGGGGAATTCGGCACTGTGCTGCGTTCGAAAGACGCCGGCAAAACCTGGGAGAAGCTTACGCTGGATTGGGCGAGCTTCCGCGAAGATGGCTACGAGCCGCATCTGTACACCGTCGACGTTGACGATGCGGGACGAGCGGTCCTGGGCGGCGAGTTTTCCTACGTCATCGTGTCGACCGATGGTGGCGATACTTGGACACTCGCGACTAAGGGTGAGAAATCTATCTTCGCCATGCATCTGCTTCCCGACGGCTCAGGCTACGCCGTGGGGCAAGAAGGTTTGGTGATGAAGACCGCCGATATGGGCAACACGTGGGCCGCTGTCGATACCAAATCGAACGCCAACTTATTCGGTGTGTGGTGCTCCAAGCAGGGTGAGGTTGTCATCACAGGCCAGCGCGCACTGCTTCGCAGCAGCGATTTCGGCGCGACCTGGGTGGCCTCGACTGACCTCGAAGTCGTGCGCAATTGGTTTGTTCCGATTGCGGTTGGCGAAGCCACCATGCAGGCACCGGGCGGCCAAATGGTCTCCCAGGTGATCTACATCGGTGGTCACAGGGGGCGCATTTCGCGCCTGTTGCAGTAAAAGCACCGCAGCAATGATGTTGTGGGGAAAAAAATCACAGGAACTTTCGTTAGGAGGCTTCTTAGTGGTTGAAACTGGCAATCTAATCAGCTAAGTTGTGACCTAGTTGCCACGAAAAGGGGGCGAATCCACGCTCCCGCGCCGAAACGTGA
>JANOVQ010000529.1:0-6312 GCA_031417495.1 Pseudomonadota bacterium
TGGCTCTGGATTTTGATCAGGACTGGGCGGATGTGCGTGAACAGCTCATGACTTGTCGCCACACCCGGGTGCCCTGCTATCGCGGCAGTCTCGATAATTTACTGGGGATCCTGCACATGCGCACCCTCACGCGCTTGATGCGGCGCAGCGACGAGTTCGATTGCGAGGAGCTGGAGTCGTTACTGACAGAACCCTACTACGTGCCGCTGAAGGCGGATCTCCACACGCAGCTGATAAATTTCCAACTAGAGAAGCAGCGTCTGGCGTTGGTGGTCGACGAATACGGCGATATCTCAGGCCTGGTCACCCTCGACGATGTGCTGGAACAGGTGGTAGGTGAGTTCACCACCGTTCCCCAATTCAATACGCGGCAGATCCATCCGCAGATCGACGGCAGTCTGCTGGTCGATGGTGCCGCCAATCTGCGCGAATTAAACCGCGCGTTCCATTGGCATCTGCCAGAGAATGGGCCCAAGACATTGAATGGTTTGATCTTGGAACAACTTGAAATCATTCCTGACACCGGCACCAGTTTACGGGTCGGCGATTACACCATCGAAATTGTGCAGAGCGCGGGGCAAGTGGTCCGCAATGCGCGAATATTTCCGCCGGCAGCGGCCACGCAGCCTGAATCTGGGCCGCGCGAGAACACCGCACCGAATTAAATTTCACTCAACGCGTCACTCAGGCGTGTCACGCCCACCACTTCAAGTTCCGCGGGAACCATCTTCGACACATTGGCACGCGGCACGATTGCGCGTTTAAAGCCATGCTTCGCCGCTTCGCGCAGACGCTCCGGCCCGCCCTGCACCGGTCGAATTTCACCCGCGAGCCCAATCTCTCCGAACACCACCAATTCCGACTGCAAGGGTCGATCACGCAGACTCGATAGCACTGCCATCACGATCGCAAGATCGCCAGCGGTTTCCGTCAGGCGCACGCCACCGACGATATTCGCGAAGACGTCACTGCCAGCAGTGGCGACGCCGCCGTGGCGATGGAGGACTGCCAAGAGCATCGACAAGCGATTTTGATCGAGACCGACCGTCACGCGCCGTGGATTGCCGAGGGCGCTTTGATCCACCAGCGCCTGCACTTCCACCAGCAGCGGTCGCGTCCCCTCACGGGTAACCGTGACCACACTGCCGGCCACCGGCTGGTCGTGGCGAGATAACAGAATGGCCGAGGGGTTCGTCACCTCCTTCAGCCCGCCGTCCGTCATCGCAAAAACACCCAGCTCGTTCACCGCGCCAAAGCGGTTCTTGAACGCCCGCACCAGCCGATAACGGCCACCGATCTCTCCTTCGAAATACAGCACGGCGTCTACCATATGCTCGAGCACACGCGGCCCAGCCAGGGTACCGTCCTTCGTGACATGACCGACCAGATAGACGGCGGTCTGCGTCGCTTTGGCAAAACGCACGAGCTGTGCCGCGCATTCGCGCACCTGCGCCACGCTGCCGGGCGCCGAGTGCAGGGCATTGGTGTACAAGGTCTGGATCGAATCGATCACCATCACGCGCGGGCGCTCGGCACTCGCGAGCGCCAACACGCGTTCGATTTCAGTCTCCGTGAGTAACCGCAAGTGACCCGTAGGCAACTTCAACCGTTCTGCCCGTAACGCGATTTGCGCTGACGATTCCTCGCCCGTGACATAAAGCGCTTTCAGCTTGCCGGTACTGGTGATCATGGCCAGGCTCTGTAACAGCAAGGTGGATTTTCCGATCCCAGGATCGCCACCGAGCAACACCACCGAGCCTTCGACGAGGCCACCTCCGAGTACCCGGTCTAGCTCCGACATCCCGCTGGGCATGCGCGGCGTCTCTGCTGCATTGACCTCGGCGAGTGCGATAATTTTCGGCGCCTCACCGCTATAGGAGCCGTTGCGCGGGGCAGCAGCCCGCGTCGCGAGCGCTTCAACGAGCGAATTCCAGCTGCCGCAATCCGGGCATTGCCCAGCCCATTTGGGTTGTTGCGCGCCGCATTGCTCGCATTGATAGATGCGCTTCGGCGCTTTCATTGCCGTTCGACCACCGGCGCGCGCATGCGCATTCGACACAGCAATTCATACGGAATGGTGTGCGCTGCCCGGGCGATTTCTTCCACCGGCAGACCGTCACCCCACAGCACCACGGGATCACCTACCTGCGGCTCGCGCAGCGGCCGCAAATCCACCGTCAACATATCCATCGAGGCTTCGCCGATCACCTGCGTGCGAATGCCGTTGACCAGAATCGGGGTGCCGGTCGCCGCGTGGTACGGATAACCGTCCGCATAGCCAAACGCCACCACGCCAACCTGCATGTCCTGCGGACACACGAAGCCCCTGCCATACCCAACACTTTCCCCGGCGAGAACCCGCTTAACGGTGATGAGGGTCGAGGTCACCGTCATCGCTGGGCGCAAGCCGAGTTCGGCAGCGGTCATCTCGGCAAACGGCGAGACACCATAGAGCATGATCCCGGGTCGCACCCATTCTGCGTGACTCGCAGGCCAGGCAAGGATTGCACTCGAGTTCGCGCAACAGCGCTGGTGCGCGCTTGGACCTGCCAGCGCCTCGAAAATCCTTAGCTGTGCTTCAACACTCGGATCGCCGCGCAAATGCGCGTTCGCGAAATGCGTCATCAGACGTAATTTTCGCGCGGGGTGCGCTAGCGCAGCGATAACTGCCGGAACTTCGCTCGGCGCAAACCCTAACCGGTGCATGCCGGTATCAATCTTGACCCACAGCGGAGGATGCGCCGGGTGATTGGCGAACATCCGCACCTGGCCCTGGTGATGGACCACCGACTCCAGCCGATGCACCGTGATATCCGCGAGTTCCTGCGCTTCAAAGGGCCCTTCGAGCAGCACAATGGGTTGGGCGATGTTCGCTTCGCGCAATCTGATCGCTTCCTCGGTCGAGGCGACACCAAAGGCATCCGCCGCCGCGAGCGCACGCGCCATCCGCACCACGCCGTGACCGTAGCCATCTGCCTTCACGATCGCCATTACCCGCCGACCCGGCGCGCACTGCCGAACTACTTGTAAATTTGCGCGCACCGCCTGGGGATCGAAGAGCACTCGCGCCGGGCGCGTCATCCGCGATCTCCACCACCGCCATAGGAATCATGCGCCAGATTTTCGAACGTGGTGTATTCACCGAAAAAGCGCAGCTTACGCATCCCGATCGGACCGTTGCGCTGCTTACCAATGATAATTTCGGCCACGCCTTTGTCCTGGCTGTCTTCGTTGTAAACCTCATCGCGGTAGATGAACATGATCAAATCCGCATCCTGCTCGATGGCACCCGATTCGCGCAGGTCGGACATGATCGGGCGCTTGTCGCTGCGCGATTCCAAGCCGCGATTGAGCTGCGAAAGTGCGATTACCGGGACGCTCAATTCCTTCGCTAAAGCTTTTAGCGAGCGGGAAATCTCAGAAATTTCGGTGGCGCGATTCTCGTTGGTGCCCGGCACATGCATGAGCTGCAGATAGTCGATGACGACCATGCTGAGTCCATGTTCGCGCGCGAGTCGGCGACAACGCGAGCGCAAATCTCCGGGAGTCAGGGCCGGCGTGTCATCAATGAACAATTTAATTTCCGAGAGCACACCAACCGCGTGAGTCAGGCGCGGCCAGTCGTCGTCGGCAAGTTTTCCCGTGCGGATTTTATGTTGGTCAATCCGTCCCAACGAAGACAGCATGCGCATCGCAATCTGCTCGCTTGGCATTTCCATGCTGAAAATCGCGACCGGCAGCTTTTCGCGCGTCGCCGCGTGCTGCGCTATGTTAATTGCGAAGGCCGTCTTGCCCATCGAGGGCCGCCCGGCGACGATCACCAGGTCGGACGGCTGCAGACCCGATGTCATGCCGTCAATTTCGTAGTAGCCGGTCGGCACCCCAGTGATCGGATTATCGCGCTGGAACAATAGATCAATACGATCAAGTGCACTGACCAACAGTTCCTTGATCGGTCGGAAGCCTTTGCGGCCGCGCGATTCCCGTTCGGCAATCTCAAATACCGTACGTTCCGCGGTATCGATTAATTCATTAGTGGTCCGTCCTTCGGTGCGAAACGCGCTTTCCGCAATTTCAGTGCCGGCTTTTATGAGCGCGCGCAGTACTGCCCGATCCCGCACGATGTCGGCATAGGCGGCGATGTTAGCGGCGGTCGGTGTGTTGTCGGCCAACTGCGCAAGGTAGGCAAGGCCCCCGCTCGTTTCGAGCAACCCGTTGCTCTCGAGCCATTCGGCGAGTGTCACAATATCGTAAGGCTTACCATCATTCGCGAGCGCTTCAATCCCGCGAAAAATATTCGCGTGATCACGGCGATAGAAGTCGGGAATGCCAAGGCGTTCTGAGACCTGGAGCCAGGCATCGTTATCGAGCATGAGACCGCCGAGCACGGATTGCTCGGCTTCGAGGGAATTCGGCGGCACCCGCAGGGTTTCCACCCCACGATCCGCCGCATCAGATCGGCTGGACGGATATTCGGCGGCCATCTGCTGTGCTTTCGCGCGCGCGACGACCGCGTTTCAGTGTCGCTTACTGACCGACTGGTTCACTCGCAATCACCACTGTGATTGGCGTGTTGAGATCGGCGTGCAGGGCAATTTCGATCACGTGGCGACCAAGACTGCGCAAGGCGCCAGTTGGCAGCTGAATTTCACGCTTATCGATCACGTGGCCTGCGGCGGCGAGTGCAGCGCAGATTTCTGCGGCGCCCACCGAGCCGTACAAGCGACCTTCGGTTCCCGCCTTCGCGGTAATCGACAGTTCGAGCCCGACAAGTTTGGCACCGCGGGTGGTCGCGGCATCGAGTGCCGACTGTTGCGCCTTCTCCAATTCCGCGCGCTGCGCCTCGAATTTGGCGACGTTATCCGCCGTCGCCGGCACCGCCTTCTTACGGGGCACCAAGTAATTGCGACCGTAGCCCGCCCGAACTCGCACCTTGTCGCCGAGTTTGCCCAGGTTCTGAATCTTTTCGAGCAGAATAATTTCCATCGTATGACCCTTGCTAAATTCTCATCGGTCCAAATTCAATAAACACATTCTTCAGAGACAATGTCTGTCATTCATCATTTTTCACTCCGCCGCAGGCGTCCGCGAAAATCCACCACCCGATCGGCGATCCCAGTAGTTGCCAGAATCGGCACCACCACGTGCGGGACGAGGCCAAGCAGCACATAGGTGCCAATCAACCATGCTTTGTTGACAGCTTTAGCCGCGCAACTGGCGTGGAGAACCGCCAAGCCCTGCATTGAGAACAGCAACACCAGCACAATAATACCGTCCGCCGCGAGTCCGCCGGAGAGTCCACGCATGCGCATCAGCATGCTGGCCAGCGCAATCACTGCGCCTATCGGAGACAGCCAGCGTGGCAGAACCAGCGCGTGGAACTCGCTCCGAAAACCGCCGGGGTTATACAGCCCCGCTTGCCACCAACGCGCAAGCAGCAGCATGCAGGCGAAGCCAATGTACAACAACGCAACCGACGCGGCATGCATCAAATTGCCATACAGCGCGAGCTGCTCGGCGTCCAGAAATTTGCCGCCTTCCGCCTCAATCAGCTGGCCGAGCACGACCAGACGACCGCGCCAGAACGCATTCACGTCGGGATTCGCGAAGCGCATCATCGCGGCATAAGCGAGCACGCAAATCCCAATATTTATCAGCGCGACGCCTTGTTGGCCGGTGCGCCGTAAGGTCAGACAGGCGCCCCATACGGGCAACCAGCTCGCACCGATCACCATCGCCGCCACCCCCAGGCGCCCGTTGAGGGCAAACATGGTGCCGGCACAAAGCGCACCCGCAATGGCCAGGCTACGCAACCCCGCCAGCGCGCCGTGCCGTAAAGTGACCAATCCCAGTAAACCACCGCTCACCAGCAAGGCCGGCGCGAAGATCAGGGAAAGAAACGCGAACAGCGCAACCGTCAGCGCGGCGACAAGCGGCCCGCGCATGGCGAGCTGGGCTAACCCCCGCATGACTCAGTGCTCGCTGGTAGGCAATCCGTTAATGCGAATCGCTGTACGGAATCAGCGCCAGAAAGCGCGCACGCTTAATCGCAGTCGCTAGCTGGCGCTGGTAGCGCGCCTTAGTCCCCGAAATGCGACTGGGTACGATCTTGCCGTTCTCCGCAATGTTGGCCTTTAGGGTGGTGAGATCCTTGTAATCGATCTCGACCACATTCTCGGCAGTGAACTTGCAAAACCGGCGGCGCCGGAAATGCCGGGAAGAGCCGCCACGCGGTTTAGGTTTGGACGGTCTCATGCTGCATCCTCCGTCTCGGCAGGTTCATCGGCGGCTGGGCCTCCATCATCGGTCGCA
>JANOVQ010000530.1:0-2548 GCA_031417495.1 Pseudomonadota bacterium
CACCACCTGCTGAAGGACGACACGCAGGTGTACAAGCAGTTCGTGGAGAACGAAGCGTTCAAACGCTTCGTCAGCGATATGGTTTACGGGCTGACCAGCGATAGTCTTACATGAGTAATTTTCTGGCGGCGTTCGATTTAACTGAATTCGGCGCCATGTTCGCTTACCTGGAATGACTAGGTGTAATGACGACGACGCACCCCCTAGTCTCCGTCATTCCAGAAAGCGCGCCGCGCTTATAGACGTCATCCTCGGAATCCGCGCGTCTTCGCAAACGCCCTGTCATTTCAAGTCGCGCTATCGCCGGCCTGGGATGACGGGGTTTAGTACCGGTAAGTATCCGGCTTATACGGCCCCGCCTTACTCACGCCGATATACGCCGCCTGTTCATCGCTGAGTTCGGTCAGCATCGCGCCCACCTTATTGAGATGCAGCCGCGCCACTTTCTCATCCAGATGTTTGGGTAACACGTAGACCTGACCCACGTAGTAACGATCGGGCTGGGTGAACAGCTCGATCTGCGCAATGGTTTGATTGGCGAAACTCGACGACATCACGAAACTCGGGTGGCCGGTGGCGCAGCCCAGGTTCACCAGGCGCCCCTTGGCGAGCAGGATGATCTTCTTGGCGGGTTTGCCATTCAGCGCCGGGAATTTGATGTGATCAACCTGCGGTTTGATCTCGTCCCATTCGTATTTCTCAATTGAGGCGATGTCGATCTCATTATCGAAATGACCGATGTTGCACACGATCGCCTCGTCCTTCATCGCGAGCATATGATCGTGCCCGATCACTCTTTTGTTGCCGGTCGCGGTCACAAAAATATCCGCTTTGTCAGCGGCGTATTCCATCGTCACCACTTTGTAGCCTTCCATCGCGGCCTGCTGCGCGTTGATGGGATCGATCTCGGTCACCCACACCTGCGCGCTCAGTGCGCGCAAAGCCTGCGCCGAGCCCTTGCCCACATCGCCGTAACCGGCGACCACCGCCACTTTGCCGGCAATCATCACGTCGGTCGCGCGCTTGATCGAATCAACCAGCGACTCGCGGCAGCCGTATAAATTATCGAACTTGCTCTTGGTGACGCTGTCGTTCACGTTAATCGCGCGGAACATCAAGGTGCCAGCGGCACTCATTTCTTTCAGGCGATGTACGCCGGTGGTCGTCTCTTCGGTCACGCCGATGATCTGCGCGCCTTTGCGGCTATACCAGGTCGGGTCCACCGCGAGCTTGGCTTTGATGGCCGCATACAGGCAGGTTTCTTCTTCGCTGGTGGGATGGGCCAGTACCGAAGGATCGGTTTCGGCCTTTTTGCCGAGGTGCATCAGCAGGGTAGCGTCGCCGCCGTCATCCAGAATCATATTTGGACCTTCGCCCTCGGTCCCCTTGGCGCCGAATTCAAAGATGCTGTGCGTGTAGCTCCAGTAGTCGATCAGGGTTTCACCCTTGTAGGCAAACACCGGCGTGCCGGCAACCACCAGCGCGGCAGCCGCGTGATCCTGCGTGGAGAAAATATTGCACGAAGCCCAGCGCACTGCGGCGCCCAAGGCCTGCAAGGTTTCCACCAGCACCGCGGTCTGAATGGTCATGTGGATGCTGCCGGTGATGCGCGCGCCCTTGAGCGGCTTGCTCTGCGCGAACTCGTGGCGGATCGCCATCAGGCCGGGCATTTCCGTTTCGGCGATTTTGATTTCCTTGCGACCCCACGCAGCGAGGGATAAATCGGCCACTGCGTGATCGTTCGAGGATTTGGGAATAGCGTTCATATCAAGCTCCAATAAGAGTTAGGAACCCGCACGGGTCGAAGGGAGTGTTCACAGGGAATTCGGAACTCACCCACGACGATGGAACGTACGGGTGAGCGCGGTTGCAGTTCGGTTTCCGAGCCTAGGGCACTGACGTACCTTGCAACGCTCCTCGGAAAGAGTGGCGATTGTAAACGGGGCGAGGAGCAGGTGCCAAGTTATTAGAGCTAAGTCGCTGTGGGCCAGAGGACAGCAGGGGCTTCTACACTACCCCTGCATATTGCCACTTGCGGCGCGGCGCCGTGCGTGTTGAGCGCCACCGCGAGTTAACGGCGCGTAAGCGTCGCGCCGTTAACTGGGCCAGGGGAGAGAGACCTCTTTTCGCGGTGGTTAGGCCACCTTCGAGGATTTCAAATTCGTGACAGTTGCCCCCGCATGCGCCTGATCCTGCCCATGTCGCAACAAACGTCCCGGCGTCACGCCATTGGTTTCATCGTTTTCAATCGTGACTTCTCCATTCACGAGCACATAACGATAACCCGAGGCACGTTGGATGCGGCGCCATTCGCCACCTGGCACATCGTGTGCAATTTCCATCGGCAGGACTTTGAGATTGTCATAGTCATAGACCACGAGATCGGCCGCCATACCTTCCTGCAAGGTACCGCGATCACGGAAACCCGCGCAGCGCGCCGGCATTCCACTGAGTTTCCAATGCGCCTCTTCCAGGGTGAGTATGCCGTGTTCGCGGACCAGGGTTTCCAAGGTTTCTGTCGGGTAGCGGCCAGCGGTGAAGAACTTGG
>JANOVQ010000531.1:0-5225 GCA_031417495.1 Pseudomonadota bacterium
CCCTGGCACTCGACGTGGTCAAGCCCGGCACTGCCTTTGTCGAAGTGCGCGCGATCGGAACTCCCGGGACTCCGGACGTCCCCGCCGACGCGCCTCGTGCGCAGATGTATCTGCAGATAGGCGCGTTTGGTGAGCTTGGAAATGCTGAGCGCCTAAAAGCAGAGCTCGCTCAAAAATTTGGCGCGGAGATCACGATCTTCGCAGAGCCACCCGCTGCGCCGCGACTTTACAAAGTGCAGCTTGGCCCGATCCGCGACGTGGAACATGCTGATCACGTCGTGGCGACCCTGGAAACCCTCGGCATCAACGAGCATCATTTTGTCAATCATTGAACCCACGATCCGCAATCTCATGGTTAGAGTATTTATCTGCGCGCTTGGCCTAGCCTGGTTCATGCCACTTATGGCGGCGACCTTTCAGGGCATTCCCGATCCGCCGCAATTACCGGCGCGCGCCTACTTTTTACTCGATTTTACTAGTGGTGCAGTGCTCGCCGAAAATGCCGCCGACACCCGGGTGGAGCCGGCTAGTCTGACCAAAATCATGACGGTGTATGCAACCTCGGACGCGCTTAAAAAGGGCTTAATCAAATTGACTGATCAACCTGTGATCAGTGAGTACGCGTGGAAGCAGGAAGGTTCGCGCATGTTCGTGGAAGTGGGCAAGCGGGTTGCGGTCGATCAGCTTCTGCAAGGCGACATTATTCAATCCGGTAATGACGCCAGCGTCGCGCTCGCCGAGCATGTGTCGGGCTCTGAAGACGTATTTGCCACCGTGATGAATGGGCATGCCGCACGCCTCGGCATGCAGGCCAGCAAGTTTGCGAACAGCACCGGCCTGCCGAATCCCGAAACCTATACCACTGCGCGTGATCTCGGCACCCTGGCGCATGCGTTAATCAGGGACTTTCCCGAGGTTTACCGGCTCTTCGCCGAGCCGGAATATACCTATAACGGAATCACGCAACAAAATCGGAATGGCCTGTTACGCCGTGATCCGAGTGTGGACGGCATTAAAACCGGCCACACCGAAGCCGCGGGTTACTGCTTAGTCGCGTCTGCGCTGCGCGATGGCATGCGTCTGATCTCGGTGGTGATGGGTGCCGCCTCCGATTCCACGCGCACCCAGGCCAGTCAGGCGCTGCTGAATTACGGCTTTCGTTTTTTCGAAAATCGAGAACTCTATGCGCAGGGTGCAACCGTGACCAGCGCGCGGGTCTGGCAAGGCGCCGAGGAGACTGTGACAGTCGGCGTGAATGGGGCATTGGCGGTGACCGTGCCACGTGGCGTCCCGGCGCAGGCGGTGACCGCCGTGGCGGAATTGCACAAGTCGCTCATCGCGCCCGTGGTGGCGCGGCAGGTGGTCGGGGAAGTGGTGGTGTCCTTAAACGGCAAGGAGCTCAAACGTGAGCCACTGGTCGCGCTGAACGCCGTTGCCGCGGGTTCGTGGGCACGCCAGGCCATCGACGCCGCCAAGTTATTGTTTGAATAGCTTCGATCACGCGCGCATGTCGATCTGTTACTTAAATGGCGCCTTTCTTCCGCTCGCTGAGGCGCAGATCCCTGTCCTTGATCGGGGCTTCATTTTCGGCGATGGCATCTACGAAGTGATCCCGGTTTTCGAGCGACAGCCCTTTCGGCTGGCCGCCCATCTCGCGCGGCTTGCACAAAGTCTCGCGGCGGTGTCGATTCGTGTGCCGCTAACCGCGCCAGCCTGGACGGCCCTGCTGGCTGAACTTATCCTGCGCAACTCAGAGCCGGATCTTTCGCTCTATATACAGATCACCCGTGGTGTCGCTCCGCGCAATCATGCCGCGCCACAGGACAGCACGCCGACGGTGTTTGTGATGGCCTCTCCGCTGGCGGCCCAGGCGGACCCGATGCCTGTCCAGGTCATCTCAATGGTTGATATTCGCTGGCAGCGCTGCGATATCAAGGCCACCTCGTTGTTGCCTAATGTGCTGGCGCGTTCGGCAGCAGCGGCCGCCGGCGCCTACGAGGCGGTGCTATTTCGTGAAGATTTCCTGACCGAGGGTGCCGCGAGCAATGTGTTTGTGATCAGTCATGGTCAGCTCAAAACGCCCCCCCACTCACGCTATATTCTGCCCGGCATCACGCGTGACACTTTGGTGGAAGCGTTGACAGGCAGCTCTGATGCCGTGCAGGAAGTCGCGATTTCGCGCGCGGAAGTGCTGCAGGCAAGCGAAATCTGGCTGTCCAGCTCGACGCGCGATCTCGTCCCGGTGAGTCATCTGGATGGGCGTCTGCTCGGTGGAGGTGCGCCTGGCCCGGTGTTTCGGCGAATCAGCGCACTCTATGAGAATTTCAAGAAAAGAGAGCTCGCAGCTTCGCGCGCGTAGCGCCAACCTCAAGATCTCAGGTCCGTAAGCCAGTCCCGCGATGCATCATCTGCAAGGCTGCGACAAACAGCACCGTGATGAAGAGTGCGATTACGCCGAAGGCCAATCTAACATCGATATCGCTGACCCCGAGCATGCCCTGGCGGAACGCATTCACCATATAAAAAATTGGATTGGCGAGCGATACAACCTGCCAAAACTTGGGCAACAGATCGATCGAATAGAAAACCCCACCGAGGTAGATCAGGGGCGTTAGGATGAAGGTCGGAACGATCGAGATGTCATCAAATTTCTTGGCAAGTAAGGCATTGATAAAGCCTGCTAACGAAAACAGCGCCGCAGTCAAGATAACTACCGAAAGGGTAAGCGCGAAAGAGTGCACCTGCAGCTCAGTGAAACAGAGGGCAACGATCGTCACGACCACCCCGACCAAAAGCCCACGCACGATACCGCCGGTGACAAAGCCCGCAACGATTAGAAAATCCGGGATCGGGGCCACTAGGATTTCTTCGATATGGCGCTGAAATTTGGCCCCGAACAACGACGACACTACATTCGAATATGCACTGGTGATCACCGACATCATGATGATCCCAGGCGCAATGTACTGCATGTAGTTGAAGCCATGCATGGTCCCTATGCGCGGCCCGATCACATGACCGAAAATGATGAAATAAAGGCTCATAGTGATCGCTGGCGGCAGAATCGTCTGCAACCAGATCCGCAGGAAGCGATTAATCTCCTTACGCAGAATGGTCTGGAAGGCGACCACATAGCCATGCGTAAGCGTCGTCGGTGACTGCTTCATGAAGACTTCGGTGCGCCGTTTTCCTGCACCAGATTCACGAATAACTCTTCCAGGCGGTTAGCCTTGTTGCGCATGCTCGTCACGCGCAGACCCGCCGTAGACAGTGCTTCAAACAAATGATTAAGCGTGTTCTGTTTATCAACGCGCGCCTCCAAGGTGGTGGCGTCGAGCTGGCGGAATGAAAAGCGCGCGCTTGATGGCACCTGCAGCAGCGGTTCAGCCAAATCGAGCACGAAGGTTTCAGCATGTAAGGTGGCTAGTAATTCTTTCATGGTGGTGTCTTCGATAATTTTCCCGCCATCGATAATCGCGATATTGCGGCACAGACGCTCGGCTTCCTCGAGGTAGTGAGTGGTCAGGATGACCGTCGTGCCTGTGCGATTAAGTTCGCTCAGGAAATCCCACATGGTGCGCCGCACTTCGATATCTACGCCGGCCGTCGGCTCGTCCAGAATAAGGAGTCGTGGTTCGTGGAGTAACGCGCGCGCAATCATTAAGCGACGCTTCATGCCACCGGAGAGAGTGCGCGAAGCATCAAAACGTTTATCCCATAAGCCGAGCTGCGCCAGATATTTTTCGGCGCGGTGCTGCGCCAGTTTTTTGGCCAGACCGTAGAAGCCGGCCTGATTGTTGACAATATCCCACACGGTTTCAAACTGCGAAAAATTAAATTCCTGAGGAACCACCCCAAGGAATGATTTAGCCAGCGCGAAGTCGCTATCGATATCGGCGCCAAAGACCCGTACCTGTCCGGCAGTTTTGGTGACCAGCGAAGTAATGATGCCAATGATGGTGGATTTGCCAGCGCCGTTCGCCCCGAGTAAAGCGAAAAATTCGCCTTCTTCCACGCGCAGATCGACCCCCGCGAGCGCACGTTTGCCATTGCTGTAAGTTTTGGTGAGACCGAGTAATTCGAGCGCGTTCATGCGGTTTGTAAAAAGCGGCGCCGTCGGGGCGCGTGCTGCCGGCGTTACCAGTCAGTGACTTCACCACCGATGGCATCGATGATTTTCTTTTTCTGTGAAGCACCGACGGCCTTTAAGGCGAGCATGAGTTTGTTGTCGTGATTAATAATGAGCTGGAAGTAGCGCTTGGCGACGCGGACCAAGGTTGACTGTGTATTGGCGCGCACATTCGCATTCCGCTTACCCGACCCTTGCGGTAACAGCGCTTGTTCGCCGAAGTAATGTCCGCGAGTCAACTCTGAGAGGACCACGATTTTGCCGTCATCGTCCACCACGAAGACTTCGACCGAGCCGTCCAGCACTACGTACATAAAGTCGCCATCTTCTGCTTCACGGACAATTATCGCGCCGGCCTCAAACGTGACCACCTCGGTCCAGTCGTCGACGCGCTGCAGATCGCGGCTCGATAGCGAGCGGAACAAACGCACACTGCGTAACATCATCCGCACGCGTTCTTCGGAGGTGCCTTCGCCGAGCGAAAATGCGTCGCCGAGATCCTCGCTCGTGCTCATGCCGAGCGTGGCATCGGTCTTCGAAATTCTGAACAGGCGGCTTTTTTGCAGCGCCCGCACTGTCGCGTTGCGGCGGCCGCTAGACCCGGGCAGTAAGGCTTGCTCGCCGAAAAATTCGCCGGTTTTGAGTGTTGCGATGGTAATTTCGCGTCCGCCAACGGCTTTGATGCGGACGTCTACCGAGCCTTCGATGATGATGTACATGCAATCACCGACTTCGTTTTCCTCAACAATCGGCGCGAGTGGTGCAAAGTCGACCACCCCGTTGGCAGGGGAATCGATCACCCGCGTCAGCTCCGCATCGGACAGGCTGCTGAAGACTGGAACTTTGCGCAGGAGTTCAATGGTAGCGCGGACTTTTGCCATATGAATCTGAGGCCACTTTGCCCGTGGTTGGGGCCATCGGAGATTAAGTCGCGGGGCGCTAGGACGCGGCCTCGCCCGGGGCGGCAATCTTACCGTGGACCGGGCGTCACCGAAACAAGCGTGGCGTTAAACGCCGCGCTGCCAGGGCCGGTCAGGGAATCGCATCTGGGCATAGGACTCCGGCATCTCTTCGCAGAGAATGGTACGCTCACTCA
>JANOVQ010000532.1:0-2002 GCA_031417495.1 Pseudomonadota bacterium
AAAAAATCAAACAGCAATTGCAGAGGATTTTGCATGCCGTCAGCGCACCCGGAAATTCAATCGCCGCTGCATGCTTAAAAGGCCGAGTCACACACGTGAGGAACCTTCTTACCCTCAGCGGCGTCTGCGGACGCCAGCGGCAAGGTCAGCATTGACTTCACGAGATCGCCACAACCCGCCAGGGATTTCACGACGGGCGAGTCCGCCATTTCGCGCGCATAAGCCAGGGCCTGCGTTTGGGCGGCGTCGCGCTTGCCGGCTGCACACATTGCCTTCATCTCGGCCGCCATAGCTTCGCCCCTGGTGCGCAATTCTGTCATGGCGTTTTGATCGGCCTTGGCGAGACAAGCCTGCATGGCCTGTGCCTGTTCCATCATGCGCTGCATCGCCGCCGCGTCTGGTTGCTCGGCGGCGACCACGGTCGCCGCGAGTCCACTTACGAGCGGTACGCATTGTCGCGCGACTCGTTGAAATGAGATTTGCAAGAACATAGGAAACCTCTGCTGAAGCTATGATCGAGAACCACGGGAAGTGTGTGATACACCCCGCGCGAAGTCCAGACTGGCACCCCGCCTTGTCGCGCCCACCGCGCGCCCCGCACAATGACACATGCCATCCCCTCACTCGCTCAAAGCAGAACTCTCGACCGGCTGGTTGCTACTCGCCACCGCCACCTTGGGTTGTGGCACTGGTGCGTCTTCACTCATTTTTTACAGTTTCGGAATTTTCGTGGCGCCGCTGCAGCAGGCATTTGGGTGGACGCGCGGTGAGGTGACCTCGACGCTCTTTTTCGGCAGCTTCGGCCTGGTGCTGGCAGCACCGCTGCTCGGTTGGCTGATCGACCGCTTCGGGACGCGGCTGGTGGCCTTGTGCGCGATTCCGTGCTTCTCCGCAGTCTTGGTTGCCATCAGTCGCTTTGAGGGCAGTCTGCCGATGTTTTACGCGTTGTTCTTTCTGACCACGGCGTTGGGCAGCGGCACCACGCCGATTCTTTATACACGGGTGGTTGCGGGGCACTTCAATGCTGGACGTGGACTTGCGCTTGGGATCACCTTGGCTGGTCCGGGCACCGCAGCAATTGTGCTGCCGCCCTTTATGTTAGACACCCTCACCCAGCACGGCTGGCGCCATGGCTTCGAGGTGCTGGCGATCCTCGCGATTTCACCGTGGTTCTTGATCTGGATCTGGCTCGAGCGCGTTCGGCCCCGCACGCAGGCCCTGCCCACCCCTGCGGCGCCCAATGGAATAGCCCGCCGCGCCGCGCTCGCTAGCCGCGCCTTTTGGACAATCGTGCTCGGCTTCGGTGCGGTCTCGATCGGTTGCTCGTCGCTGGTCGTGCATCTGGTGCCAATGCTGCGCGACAGCGGGCTCGCTGCGCCACAGGCGGCGCGGATCGCGTCCATCATTGGGATCGGGGTGATCCTGGGGCGGGTCGGAATCGGCTGGACCATCGACCGCCTGTTCGCCCCCTATGTGGCGGCCACAATATTCGCGGTCACCGCGGGGGGTTGCGCGCTGCTTGCCTTCAATGGCGCAAGCCACGCCCCCGTCGCGGCGTTCTTGATAGGCTTCGCGCTGGGTGCGGAAGTCGATCTTTTGGCTTATCTCACGTCGCGCTATTTTGGCCTGCGTTACTACGGCTTTTTGTACGCGCTGGTCTACGCGTTTTTCTGGATCGGGATCGCCCTCGGACCGGCGATCACCGGGCGTCTCTATGATGCCTTTGGCGACTATCAGATGGCGCTGCGCATGATTGTGATAATGCTGCTGGTGGGCGCGGCGGCGGCCTGTACGCTGCCGCGCTTCACAGCCTCATTTGACTGATTCCCCTACCGTGCAACACATGCTAACGTCCGCGCCGCGCAAATCCCGGAATCCGTTCGTTCAATACCCCCGTTGCTAGCAGGTGCCTCCATGTCGCAAATCGATAATGTCTCAGTCGTCAAAAAAGCCAATGTCTATTTCGACGGTAAATGTGTGAGTCACACTCTGCTCTGCCGGG
>JANOVQ010000533.1:0-9685 GCA_031417495.1 Pseudomonadota bacterium
CGTGGATCTACGCGGGGGGTTATTCGGGTTTGTCATGCAGACGAGTTTTGCGCCGCGCCGCGCCGCTTGCCGCATGCGGGGTGCGCAGTATCGAATCATTGCCCTTCTCAAGTTCGCGGGCCTCGTCGGCCAGGCGCGCGGCACTGCGCATCATTTCGTGTCCAGCGGCCACCATTTGCACATAGCGCGCAGGGTCCGCTTCCTTGAAGCAGCCATCGGCGGTGATCGCCGATACCGCCTCCGCGATCGCCAATGCGGCATACGCCTTCGCGGCGCCATACGGGTTGCCAAAGCCACCCGCCGCGACCGCCTTTTCAGGGGTGACGGTAAGCGTGGGAAGTTTGGGCGCTTCTTGGCGCTTGAGCGATTCAATCACTCGATCGAGTTCCGTTTGAATCAGGCGCAAGGCGCCACTTGCCGCGAGGACCTTGATCACGTCCGCATTGAACAGGCTCATTTCAGTCGGATCCAGGAACTCACGGCGTGCGCCGATCATGGAGTCCGCCGGAAAAATCATGAAGCCCTGTCCTTCGGACACATTCATGACCTGCTTGCCTTCTTCATTCTTCTTGAAGAAGGCCTTCTTCGACGGACCATCTGAAAGCGTAATCACCGGGATTCCGGCCGCCGCAATAGCCTTACGCGAATTGGCCGGACCGCCGAGCGCCGCATTGGGGCTGACGAGCAGAATGAGTTGCGGTTGGTAGGCCAGGATGGCGGCTGTTGGCGCGCCACAGGAGTCCGCATCGAGTTTGGCCCCGCAGGTAAACGCGCGCACTTCGAGATCGTCGCGATCCGCCCGCTCATCCAGCAGTAAATCGAGCAGCGGGGCGGCCCCGATACAGCCGAGCTTGAGCACCCCCAGCTTGAACACCGAATCAGACATCTTGCGCTCCGCAGCTTGTGACCATGGCCGCAAAGCCTACCACGGAGCGGCCTTAACGGGTTCGGGGAGGAGGGCTTAGAGTTGAAATAATTCGGCGCCGGCAAGATCTCATGGTGGCCGTTGCCGCAGGTCGGGTTACGCAGTGTAGCTCGACCTTCGACACCGATCGCAAGGTGCTGAGCGGAAAAGTGCAGCTTACCCCTGGCGGACAACCACTCGAGGCATGTTTCCCAAACTTGCGGAAAACGCCGCAACAGTCGATCCTACCCCTGAGTAGAAAAGCATCTACCAAGGAGGATAGATGACGTTGAATATTAAAGATCGCGAAGCTCACAGTTTGGCGCAGGAGCTTGCCAAGGAAACGGGCGAGACGATGACGAAGGCGGTCACCGAAGCGCTGCGCGAGCGGCTCGCGCAAGTTCGGCGACAGCGACGCACCGTCACTGTCGCGCAGGATCTCCTCGCAATAGGTCGCCGCTGTGCAGCTACTCTAAAGCGCAAACCCAGCGCTCACGGCACCTTGTTGTATGACGACCGTGGGATCCCAAAATGATTCTTGACACTTCGGCGATCATTGCAATTTTATTTGGTGAACCGGATGCGGCCCGTTACGCGGAAGCGATTGGGGCGGCGAGTTCATGTCGAATTTCGGCAGCCACTTTCGTTGAGGTCTCGATCGTGGTCGATTCGCAAACTAAAGATCAAGGTGGACGTGCGCTCGACGCATTACTCCGACGTGCGAATGTGACGATCGAACCGGTGACCGAAGAGCAAGCCCATTTGGCACGTGACGCATACGCTGAGTTTGGGAAGGGACGTCACCGGGCTGGATTAAATTTTGGTGATTGCTTTGCATACGCGCTAGCCAAAGCAACAGGCGAGCCGCTCTTGTACAAAGGCAACGATTTTAAGAAGACGGATATCGCGGCAGCGGCAGGTTAAGTTTCGAAACTGAAATCGCTGCGCGC
The DNA here is from genome assembly GCA_031417495.1 of Pseudomonadota bacterium. Classification (GTDB taxonomy): domain Bacteria; phylum Pseudomonadota; class Gammaproteobacteria; genus CAIKBL01. The sequence continues at coordinate 1,855 of JANOVQ010000533.1, forward strand.
GGCCAGACTCCTGTACCGCCATACGGCGGAAGGCGCTGAGCTCCACCGCCCTCGGGGATGCTGTAGGCGCCTTTAGGCGCGTGGATGTGCGTTGAATCGCGCCTAAACGCGCCTACGCGAGGGGTGGTTTGGCGCAAGCTGTTTGTCACAGCCGCCGCAAATCCAAGGTGCACGGATAATCTGCGCTGCGCGCTGCGGGGCCCGGATGCAACGCGCCGGGGGTGTGACCTTGGCGGAAGAAACGCGCCAGGCGACGCGCCTCGGCTTCCTGCGAATTCACGGGCAACGTCGCGTAGTTGCGTCCCCCGGGATGCATCACATGATATTGGCAGCCGCCGAGAGAGCGCGCCGACCAGGTATCGACCAAATCGAAAATGAGCGGACTGTGTACCCCGATGGTGGGGTGCAGACACGCGGGCGGTTGCCAGGCGCGGTAACGAACCCCCGCGACGAACTCGCCATGGGTACCGCTGGGCTGCAGCGGCACAGTGCGCCCGTTACAGGTGATGAGATGTCGTCCATCGATCATCCCGGTCACTTTGACTTGCACGCGCTCCAGGGATGAATCGACATAGCGCGCAGTGCCGCCTGCCGTATTCTCCTCACCCAGGACATGCCATGGCTCAAGCGCGGCACGTAATTCGACCGCGATATTCTGCACGCTGAAGTCGCCGAGAGTCGGAAAGCGGAATTCGAAATGCGGCGCGAACCAGGTCGGCTCGAAGTGAAAGCCGCAGGGCTCGAGTTCCGCCAGTACTTCGCAGAAATCGTCCCACACGTAATGTGGCAGCATGAAGCGATCATGCAGTGCGGTGCCCCAGCGCTGCAGGCGCGTGGGTCGATAGGGCTGTTGCCAGAAGCGCGCGACCAGCGCACGCATCAGCAGTTGCTGGGCCAGACTCATGCGCGGATGCGGTGGCATTTCAAACGCGCGCAGTTCGAGTAGCCCGAGCCGGCCCGTCACGCCGTCCGGGGTGTAAAGTTTGTCGATGCAGAATTCTGCGCGATGGGTGTTGCCAGTCACATCTACCAGCAGATTGCGGAATAAGCGATCGACGAGCCAGGGCGCCACGTCGTCGCCAACGTTGGGTTGCAGGCGCCGCAGTTCATGCAGCGCAATTTCCAATTCGTAGATTGCCTCGTGACGTGCCTCATCCGCGCGCGGCGCCTGGCTGGTCGGCCCGATGAACATGCCGGAGAAAAGATAGGACAGCGCGGGATGGTTGTGCCAGTAGGTCACCATGCTGGCCAGCAGATCCGGGCGCCGCAGAAAGGGCGAGTCGGTAGGTGACGCCGCGCCGAGCACGAAGTGGTTACCGCCGCCGGTGCCGGTATGCCGGCCATCCAGCATGAATTTTTCACTCGCGAGACGGGTGGTGTGCGCAGCCGCGTAGAGGAACTCAGCTTGTTCGACGAGTGCCGGCCAAGTTTCGACTGGCTGCACATTCACTTCGATCACGCCCGGATCTGGCGTGACGCGTAAATGCGGTAGGCGCGGGTCACGCGGCGGCTCGTAGCCTTCGATCACCACCGGACAATTAAGCGAGACGGCGGTTTCCTCCACGCAGGCGATCAACTCAAGATAGTCTTCGAGCGCGCTCACGGGTGGCATGAAGACATGCACACGGCCAGCGCGCGTTTCGACACATAGCGCAGTCCGCACGATCCACGGCGCAGATTCTCCCCGCAGTGGGACACGCGTTGTGCTGATCGAAAGTGATGGCGCCGCAAATTTCGCGCGCATAGCGGCATGTGGCGCGAGCGACGCTAGTGGGCGCAGTGGATCGCGCGGCACAATTTCGGGGTATTCCTCCGGCGCGACCCACGGCAGAGAATCCAGCGGCAGACGTAGACCGAGCGGTGAGTCACCTGGCAGCAGAAAGCAGCGCGCATCACGCAGGAACCACGCGCCGGTGCGCCAACCCGCCGGCTCGCGCGCCAGAGGTAACACATAACCAGCGGGTGCGCCCACGCCGTGATCAAAAATACGCGCGAGCCGCGCGCGTGCCAGCGGATCCTCGAGCCGACTGTCGAACGGATCGACATTACTGGGGAGGCGTTGCTCGCGCCCCAGGTAGTGCCACACATCCTCGTAAGCTGGGAACACCCCGTCTGGATCGCAACCAAGCCGGGTGGCAAGCGCGTTCAGAAACTCCTTGGCCTGCGCGACATCCGCATCCCGCGCGAGTTCATCGCTAATCAATAGATGCGGCGCGCGCCAGAGGGGCTCGCCATCGCGCCGCCAATAAAGATTCAACGACCAACGCGGCAGCGGTTCACCCGGATACCATTTGCCCTGAGCGTGATGCACCAGACCGTGCGGGGCGTATTTCGCGCGCAGCTGAGCGAGCAACTCGCCCGCCCGCGCGCGTTTGGTGGGACCCAACGCGGCGGTATTCCATTCCTCACCCTCTGGATCATCGGCGGCCACGAAGGTGGGCTCGCCACCCTGGGTTAGCCGCACATCGTGCGCCACGAGCGACTGATCGACTGTGTGCCCAAGCGTATTAATTTGTTGCCACTGGAGATCCGTATAAGGGAGAGTGACGCGTGGCGCTTCCCACAGACGTGAAACTTTCATTTCGTGCGTGAAGGACACCTCGCACGCATCAACCTTGCCCGAGATCGCTGCCGCAGACATCGGTTCCGGCGCGCAGGCGAGCGGAATATGGCCTTCACCCGCGAGCAATCCTGAGGTGGGATCGAGTCCAATCCAGCCCGCGCCAGGCAGAAACACTTCGCACCACGCGTGCAGATCGGTGAAATCCGTGAGTGGTCCAAGCGGTCCTGTGAGCGGTTTAACATCCGGTACTAACTGAATCAAATAGCCCGACACAAAACGCGCCGCCAGGCCGAGCTGGCGCAGCAACTGCACCAGCAGCCAGCCTGAATCACGACACGAGCCAGCGGCCAGGGTCAGCGTTTCCTCTGGAGTCTGCACGCCGGCTTCGATCCGGATGAGATAACTGATCTCGGTTTGCACCAGACGATTAAGCGCGACCAGGAAGTCGATAGTCGCGCGTGGCGTGCGATCGACGCGCGCGAGAAACGCGGCGAGCTTCGGGGTGGCTGGCGAGGTGATCAGAAACGGCGCGAGTTCATGCGCGAGTTCAGCGCCGTACTGAAAGGGAAACTCCTCCGCCTCCGGTTCCAGGAAGAAGTCGAAGGGATTGAGCACCGCCATTTCGGCGACCAGTGAAACCTCCACCCGGAACTCGCGCGTACGCTCGGGAAACACCAGGTGCGCGAGGAAATTCGCCTGTGGATCCTGTTGCCAGTTAATGAAATGCGTGGCGGGTGTGACGTGCAGCGAATACGCGAGGATGCGCGTACGGCAATGCGGTGCTGGTCGCAGACGCACCAGCTGAGGACCAAGCTGCACGAGGCGATCGTAGGTGTATGTGGAGATGTGTTCGAGCGCGACATGAATGGACAACGCAAATTCCCCGCTGAGCTATCGTTCGTTGCACGAGCTTAGCGGGGCGCAGACGCGAGCGCAAAGCGATTCGCTGCGTGGGATTCAATCCCTGGCTAAGGGACGGAAATTTGCACCAGGCGAGCGCTGGGCTGTGATCTCACGCGACTAATCTGCGCCGGATTGGTGCCGCTCTTCGCCGACCCGCTCGTGGCGAGGAGCGTGCGCACTACAGCCGCACGTACTCGTAACTCACTGGCAGGTTATTGATGCCGCGCTCAGGCGGCGCCAGCCAGCCAGCCATCTTGCCGGGCTCGGTCACGCGCCGCATCAGACTTTTAATGAAGGCGCGATCTTCTTCGCTGGGAAGCAGCTGCGCACGCACGTTGGCATAGGCCTCCGCACTGATGCGCGCGCCCTGGACGTCGGTCGCGATGCCCGCCCAGCTGCCGATGCTGCGCCCGAAGCGCGTGGAGGGCAGGGTGAGTTGTACCGCGTGGCCGGCGCGCCTGATGATCATATTCCAGCGCTTCAGCCCCATCTCGCAGTCCTTCACGTAAGCCTGGCGCGCGACTTCATTCATCGCATTGCGCAGCGGCACGGATTCCGTCGCGACCCCGCCCTTGTCATCAGGGACTATCAATTCAAGCTGCGCCTCGGTACAGCGATGATCGGTGTACAGCGTTTCATCCGGTCGACCCTTGATCCCATTCGCGAAAGTCGTAGCGGCATTGGACGACATTTCAGAGCCGAACAAATCGAGCGACGACGAAAACCAGAAATTCAAGTAACGCTGCAGCAGCGGCAGATCGATAGCGCCCGCCCGCCGGATGGCAGCGGGATCGTCGGTGCCCAGTTCCTTCATCAATTCCAAGGTGCGCCGCACGATTCGGCTCAAGCCGGTTTCGCCCACGAACATGTGGTGTGCTTCCTCGGTCAGCATGAAGCGGCAGGTGCGCGCCAGCGGATCGAACGACGATTCGGCCAGGCTTTTTAACTGATACTTGCCATCGCGGTCGGTGAAATAAGTGAAACAGAAGAACGACAGCCAATCGTCGATCGGCTCGTTGAACGTCCCCAGAATACGCGGCTTGTCGGTATCGCCGGAGTGTCGCGCGAGCAATTCTTCGGCCTCTTCGCGGCCGTCGCGTCCGAAGTATGCGTGCAGCAGATACACCATTGCCCACAGGTGGCGACCTTCCTCCACATTCACCTGGAATAGATTGCGCAAATCATAGAGAGACGGGCAGGTCAGTCCGAGCGAGCGTTGTTGTTCGACCGACGCCGGTTCGGTATCGCCTTGCGTCACGATCAGGCGCCGGAACTGCGAACGGTATTCGCCAGGCACCTGCTGCCACACCGGTTGACCAACCATATCGCCGAAGCCGATGGTGCGCTCAGGCACGGCATCGGCCAGGAAAATCCCCCAGCGATAATCCGGCATTTTGACTTCGCCGTAACTCGCCCAACCTTCAACATCAACGCCGATGGCGGTGCGCAGATAGATGTCATTGGCATTGAAATCGCTCGGCCCCATCTCCCGCCACCAATCGAGGAAACGCGGTTGCCAGTGTTCCAGTGCACGCTGCAAGGTGCGATCACTGGTGAGATTTACATTATTCGGAATTCGTTCGCTGTAATTGATGCTCATCGCTGCTCTCCGCAATTGCGATTTAATTTACTAAATAACGGTGCGGAAATACCGACCACGTGAAAAGCCAGAGGAAGAGGAGACTGGCCGGAGCGTGCCCCCCGCGCAAGCGAGCCATGGATGGCAAGAGCGCAGCGCGGGCGGTAACGGAGCAATTCAGGGATGAATTGCGCAGTGGTAGCGTAGACCAGTCTCCTCTTCCTCTGGCGCTCGGCACGGTGGACGGTATTTCCGCTCCGTTATCTAGACTCTTTCCCAGTTAAATTGGGCCTTGCTGCCGGTGCCGAAGACCTTTAACGCACCGTGTTCGCCGACTGCGTTCGGTCGCACAAAGATCCAGTTCTGCCACGCGGACAGCCGCCCGAACACCCGGGTTTCCATACTTTCCTGACCACCGAAGCGCAGCGAAGCCTCCATCCCCGTGAGCGCATCAGGCGAGAGGCTCGCGCGTTCCTCGATTGCGAGGCGCACCTCATCCGCCCAGTCGATATTGTCGGGTGCAAAGGTCACGAGACCGAGCACCAGTGCACGTTCGGCGTTCAACGGTTCATTGATGGCGGCGCGCGCCGCCGCGACCGGCGCTGTATCGCCGCAGAAGCGGGTGGCGAGACGGCTTTGATGATTGACCATCGGATACAGGCCGAAGTTGACTTGAGTCAAACTCATGGTCGGCACTGCGGGCGCGTCCTCCGGCAGTTGCAGCATGTAGCTGCGATCGGCGGCCAGCGCGAGTTCGGCCAAGGTGCCGACGAAGCACGAGCCTTCGTCAAGCAAGGCGTAGAGGCTGCGCGAAGAAACGTCGAGCCGCGCGAAAGTTCGCCGCAGCATTCCAATGGTCGCCGTTACCAGCCAGTCCGCACGGAGCGCGAGTAGGCTCGCATCGATCGCCTGCATCACCGCAGATGAGCCGCGCGTTTGCAAAATCCACGTGCCGATCTCGAGTTCATTCAGGCGCATTAATAAAATCGCGTCATCCAGTTCACGCGCCATCGCGAGCGGCCACCAGGTCGCGCCCTGCGCATGGATTTCGTCGAGGGTCGCTGGCGGTGGCGTTGCTGGGGCGGAAATGGTGAAGGTCGCAGTGCGGGCTTTGCGATCGATCACAACATCGACATGCTGATAATGCACGCCGGTGGTATCGATCACCCGCGATAGCGGCGTGAGGACGATGCCTTGGGTGGTTGACGCGCGCGTACTGGCGGCGATGAGTCGCGTGACTTGCGTCGTCATGGACTCGTTAAACTGCTGAGGTTTCGCCGTGTGATCGACCAGGCCCCACTGACGCGCCCGATCGCCGCGCACGCCTTCGCTGGTGGTACAAAAGAAATCCGCCAAGTCGCGCCGGACTTTTCGTTTGTCGACGAGGCGGGTAAGTCCGCCGGTGCCGGGCAACACGCCCAGCAAGGGCACTTCCGGCAGGCTCACCGTCGATGAGCGATCATCCACCATCAGAATTTCATCACAGGCTAAGGCGAGTTCGTAACCGCCACCGGCAATCGTGCCGTTCACGGCGGCCAGAAACTTCAGGCCTTCATGCTGGCTGGAATCCTCGATGCCGTTGCGCGTCTCATTGGTGAACTTGCAGAAGTTCACCTTCCAGGCGTGACTGGACACGCCCAGCATGAAGATGTTGGCGCCTGAGCAGAAGACACGGTCTTTGGCGCTGGTGATGACCAGCGTGCGCACTTCGGGGTGCTCGAAGCGTACACGCTGGATGGCGTCATTCAACTCAATGTCCACGCCCAGGTCGTAGCTGTTGAGCTTGAGTTTGTAGCCCGGGCGCAGGCCGGCGTTTTCATCAAAGTCAGCCGCCAGCGTGGCCACCGCGCCTTCAAAGCTGAGCTTCCAGTGGCGGTATTGGGCGGGCTCGGTGCGGTAGTCAACGCGCTGTGGGGTGCTCATGGGTGCTTCCTGGCGGTGGATCTGATGGTACGCATGATAGTGCATGTTTCCAAAAAAGGCAACGCACTTTATTGCATTGCTATCTGGGGCCTAGGCCGCGAGTTGCAGGCGTTGCCTGACCGCCAGCCGCAGCGCGCCAAAGGTGGCTTCCAGGCCCTGCGCGCTGGTGTCGATCTTGACGTCGGCTTTGGCGTAAAAAGCCGCACGCCCAGTCAAGATGCCCTTCAAGTCGGCCATGGCTTCGCGGCTGGCGGCCATGGGGCGCAAGTCGCCCTGCGCGGTGACACGCTGCATGTGGTCTTCGGGCTCGGCTTGCAGCCACACAGTGGTGCTGTGGCTGAGCTACTGGTTGAATGTCGCCGCGTCGCTGACTATGCCGCCGGGCGTGGCATTCTGCGCTTCTGGGTAGTTCTGATTCGCTTCTTCGAGCGCCCGGCGCTCGTAGCGGCGGTAGGCGTTTTGGCCGTACAGGGCCTGGATTTCGCTGATGCTGCAGCCGGCGAATTTTTCGATCTCGCGGCTGAGTTCCACGAAGGGGTAGTCCAGGTCGTCGGCCAGCATCTGGCCCAGGGTGGATTTGCCTGCGCCACGCAGGCCCACCAGGGCCACGCGGGTGCTGGGCAGTGCGCCCCGTTGGCCTCGTGGCCCACCCGTGCCCAGCATCTCGCCCACCACCACACGCACACGCCGCAGCGTGTCTTCGTCCTGGCGTTCCAGCAGTTCACGCAGCAGCAGCCATTCGGGTGAGCGCGTGGTCACGTCGCCGGTGAGCTCGGCCAGCGTGCATTGCAGCGCGCCGGCCACCTGCAGCAACACCAGGATCGAGGCGTTGCCGACGCCGTATTCCAGGTTGGCCAGATGGC
>JANOVQ010000534.1:0-4206 GCA_031417495.1 Pseudomonadota bacterium
ACTCGGACATCTATTCAATCGGCGTCATCCTGCACGAACTGCTAACCGGGCGCCGCCTGTTTGTTGCAGACACCACGATGGCGGTGATCTACAAAATTCTGCACGAGAAAATCTTGCCACCCTCGGCGTTCAATCAAACGGTCGACAAGCCGCTCGACCTGATCGTGCTGCAGGCGACCGCGCGCGATCCTGCGCAAAGATACGCCTCGGCAGAAGCAATGAAGGAGGCACTAGAGCTCTACCTGCGGCCGCTCGCAGACCAGGCGCCAGTGGCCAACAAGCAGACTGGCGCACTCGATTTCCTGTTGCGAAAAATGGCGCGCAAGCCCGATTTCCCCGCGGTATCGGCCTTGATCGCCGACATCAGCAACAAGTCGGGTCGCCCCGAAAGTGATGATGTCAACGAACTCGCGAATGTCATCCTCAAAGATTACGCGCTGACCACGAAACTGCTGAAGCTGGTCAATTCCGCGGTGTATGGACAGTACGGCGGGACCATCACGACCGTCAGTCGGGCAGTGCTCATCCTTGGCTTCGATGCCATCCGCACGGCAGCACTCAGTATCGCAATCTTCGAACACATCAAAAATGGGACCCAGGCGGATGCGTTGAAAGATGCCGCGTGTAGTTCCTTCCTGAGCGCGGTGATGGCGAAAGACATCGGGCACGCGACACCAGGTGTCGATGCCGAAGAAGCTTTCATTGGGGCGATGTTCCATCGCTTGGGGAGGCATCTGGCGATTTACTATTTTCCGGAGGAGTTTGAGGAAATTCAGACGATGGTCGCGCAGCGGGGAAAATCCGAACTGAGTGTAGCGCGCGAAGTGCTCGGCACTGGTTACGCCGAATTCGGCATGGCGGTCGCCAAACAATGGAATTTCCCCGAAAAATTACAACTTGCGATGACCCCGGTGCGCGAAGGGAAAATCCCTGCCGTGACATCCGCAATGCAGAAAGGCGCGCAAATGGCGGCCTTTGCCAATGAGGTCGCTGAGGGCATTGCCGATTCGACCGACGAGCAGGATCTCGATGCGCGGCTTAAGAAGATCGGTGATCGCTATGACGCCAGCTTCAAGATCCCCATCCCGCAGCTCAAGGAAACCGTCGCGAAGGCGCTCGACGCGACCCGCGCGTACGCCACGTTGTTGACCGTGGATGTAAAAACGAGCAGCTTCTTTAAGCGCGTCGTGCGTCGCCTGAGTGGCAATCCGCTTGCCGAGAAAACCCAGCAACTCAAGGCGGTCACGGCGGACTCTGACCAGCAGACGAGCGAAGACGCGACTGAGGATCGGCGCACTGTGTTGGTCGACGCGGTCACGGAAATCACTATCGCGTTGCTCGACCAGGCGCCGGTCAACCAAATCTTCAATATCGTGATCGAGGCCTTCTTTCGCGGCGTTGATTTCACTCGGGTGCTCCTGCTGCTGCGCGATCCCAAGCGCCACGCCATGCAAGCCCGTCTCGGGCTGGGCTCAGATGCCGCCGAGATTGTGCCGAAGTTCAGTTTCAAAGCAGAGGACGCCCAGGATATTTTCAATGAGGCCGTGCGCAAAGGACGCGAGTTCATCGTGTTGGATGTCAACGCTGCACAGTATCAGGGGCGCATTCCGGGTTGGTGTCGCACCCTGACCAATCCACATTCAATTCTGTTGTTTCCGCTGCTCGCGAATAAGAGCTGCATTGGGCTCGTGTATGCCGACAAGGTCGGCGAACAAGTCCTGTTCAGTGCGCAAGAACTGAAATTGCTCAATACCCTGATTAAGCAATCTTCGCTCGCCTTCAGCCAGCGCCATTAGCGCGCGTGTTCAAGCGGGAGAGTACCGATCTCCCTATTCGAGATCGGTATACTGTCCCGCATGAGTGCCGCCAAGAAACACCCCGCCAACGACAGTTCGATTACCCAGAATAAAAAGGCCTTTCACGATTACTTTGTCGAGCAGCGGATCGAAGCCGGCCTCGTTCTCGAAGGCTGGGAAGTCAAAAGCCTGCGTGCCGGCAAAGTTCAATTACGCGATGCGTATGTGTTGCTTAAGGGCGGCGAGGCGTTTCTACTCGGGTCGCTGATTAACCCGCTCAATTCGGCCTCCACCCATATCACTGCCGATCCCCAGCGCACCCGAAAACTGCTGCTCCATCGGCCGGAAATCGCCCATCTGGTCGGGGCGATTGAGCGCAAGGGCTACACCGCCGTCGCCCTCGCGCTGTATTGGAAGAAAGGCCGCGTGAAATGCGAACTGGGGCTCGCTAAAGGCAAGAAGCAACACGACAAGCGTGATGCAGAAAAAGATCGCGACTGGCAACGCGACAAGCAACGCATCATGAAAGGCCGTTGAAACCGGCTTGAGATCACACGCACTGCCCCCATCTGTTCATTGTGTTGAGCCGGTATCGTCGCGTATGCTGCAGGCTCACCTTGGGGGCGACATGGATTCGACGTGGGTCGCGAAACCGAAGGGGCATGTCGAGGCGCAGTTTCCTCGTAAATCCATCTGCAAACTATTAGTTGCCAACGACGACAACTACGCACTCGCTGCTTAAAACCCAGTAGGGTGCCGTCCGACTGAAGCCGTGCTGGTGCGTTCAGGTTTCGGGCGTCATATCTCACCGGATCGCGACGCGGCTTGCTCGGCGCCAAATCGCTAAAACTCACGAGCTCGCTGGCCGTTTTCCCTGCCTGTCGGGTGGCGTCCAGTTAAAACAATAGACGGGATAAACATGTAGAACCGACGGCGGAGGGCTTGCGGACGCGGGTTCGATCAAAGGGTCGCATCGGTCTGTAAAGACCGGTTGATAACGGAGCTCACATCGATGAAACCTAACCCGTTGGATTGGAACGGCAAGGCAACGTCGAGGGGTAAGTAGAAGGCTAACTTCAGGCTTGCCCTGTAGAGACTCATAGCGTCGCTGATTGCTTGAATGGCATGAGTGATGACTAGGATTCGCTTAAATTTAGTAAGCGAATAATACGCTCCGCATCCCGGCCTGCCGGGATGAAGGCATAGTCCAGTCCGGATCGAAAGATCTGGGGCAAACTGTCCCGCCGCCTCCACCAATCATGATCCACCCCGCCCGGCGCGGCGGGGTGGGTGGCCTTCGGCACTAACCACCGGAGCATCATCATTGCCCTACCGAAAAACCAACGAGCTGTCCCAGGCCGATGCGGCCTACATCGCCGGATTGATTGATGGCGGGGAAGCGTAGGCCTGTTGCGCAGACATCGCGGTGATCAACGGCAACTCGTCATCAGTATCGCGAACACGGAACGGCAGCTGCTCGAATTCGTGCTATTGGTCGCAGGCGCTGGCAAATCACCCGCAAGCGCGTCCAGGCCGAAGCGCACACCGCGAGCTTTGCCTACACCATCAGTAATCAACACGCACTCGATTTGCTGCGTCAGATTCGGCCCTATTTGCGTTCGTACAAACTGGCGCGTGCAGAGACCGTACTCGCGGACTACCTGCGGCTCACTCCTAAAAATGGCAAATATGACCAAGCGACGCTGGACGCGCGCAGCGCGTTTATCCAACATTGCATGAAAATCCGGGCCACCGGAAAGACGACGCAGGATTCCTGTACCCATAGCGAGCTGAAAATCCGGGACAGATTAGGGATCTTCGCTTGATTTAGTCCCGGTCTGCCTCGGATTACTGTACGACAGAAAAAGAGCGGCCTAACCGAGCGCGCTAACGAAAGGCGCAACCGTGACCGAGCATTTTAAACACGCCACCAACGACCACGAGGCTGACGCCTCTTTCTTATTTGCCCAACTGGTACACTTTTAACGCGCTATTCGGTACGAATTTAACGTGCAATTGACAGCGCTTTGAAGGCAACAACCGCTGGCGGTACTGGGCGGTGACATGAGCAGGCTAGCGGACAACTTGTTCCTTATCGGCGATAGTCGGGCGATACAACGTGGGCGACGCGCTGGCGCCGGCCTAATGAATCAAAGGCTTCTATCGACCACAGGTGACCAAGCATGGGCGATGGTGATGCCACACGCACCGCGCAGCCGACCGGGAAGACGGTAAACAATGACCAAATCCGAGGCACAAACTCGGTCAGAGCTGATTGACCAGCAACTCGCTCAGTCTGGATGGAATGTCAAAGACCCCACTCAAGTCGTCGAAGAATTCGACATTCTGACCGGCTTGCCCGAAGGCGTGGCTGAACCGCGCACTCTCTATGAAGGCCATCAGTTCAGCG
>JANOVQ010000535.1:0-6759 GCA_031417495.1 Pseudomonadota bacterium
GCCAGAATGACGAACACGATGCGCAGATTCAGCAGCGCGGCGGTCCACAATGACTGAATCGCGTACATCGCAGAACCGTCACCACTAATTGCCATCACTGGCCGCTGCGGCAGGGCCACGGCGACCCCTAACGCCCCCGCAATCCCCTGGCCGATGCCACCTCCGCGTTGACCGAAATAATCACCGGTGGCTTTGAACTCGAACACGTGCGCGACGTCGCCAGTCGCGGTGATCGATTCGTCCACGACCACGCCATCGGGCGGCATCGCGGAGGCGATTTCGGTCAGCGCGCGCACGGCTGTCATCGGACGCACGTCGCGCGTCTTCATCACGTTTTCCGCCAAAATTGCGCGGCGCTGCTCAGCGCGCGCCGCCAGTTCCAGCAGACGCGCGCGCGACGTTGCCGCAGGTATCTTCTGCGCTAGTGCCGCCTCCAGCGCAAGGATGCCGGGTCCCAGCGCCCCAACGAGGCCGGCGTTAACTTCAAAATTACGCGCCAGCACGCCCGCGCAATGTGCGAGCTGCACCAGACACGCACCTTCGGGAAGCGCCGAGGTCGGGTCATACCAGAGTTCCTCGAAGAAGGGGCCGCCCAACATCAGCACGGCATCGGCGCCGCGCAGTGCAGCGCGGATCGCGGTGGAGTCCAACGGTAAGGTTCCGCCATACGCCGCATGGCGGTTGGGGAACACCACATGCTGGCGCAAAGTATCCTGGAAGACAGGCGCGCCAAGACGTTCCGCAAGTTTCACCAGCGCCGGCAGCGCGTGACCGCGGGCGACGTCGTCACTGGCGATGATCACCGGCTTCCGGGCCGCAGCTAAGAGGTTCGCGGCCGCTTCTATGCCAACGGGGTCAGGCTGCGCTTCGCAATAAAGCTGCCCCGCGCTCCAGGCGTCATGCGTGGTTTCCTGCTCCATTACGTTGATCGGTAGCGCGACAAACACGGGTCCCGCCGGCGCCTCGTTGGCAATCCTGATCGCGCGCTGCATGACGGCGGCCATTTCGTCCGCGCTGTTCACCTGCGTGGCCCATTTCACGAGCGGTGCGGCCATCGCAACGAGGTCATGTCCGAGCACCGGATCGCGCAGACGCAGGCGCGTGTCCTGCTGACCCGCGGTCATGATGAGCGGGGTCGAAGACTTCAGCGCCCCGTACAACGAACCAAGCGCGTTGCCGAGCCCCGGCGCCACATGCACGTTGGCAACGACTGTTTCACCGCTCGCCTGCGCATAGAGGATGGCCGCGCTGACCGCAATGCCTTCATGCAAAGTCGTGATGTAGCGGATTTCCGGATAATCGACCAGTGCGTCCAGGAGCGGACTCTCGGTCGTGCCTGGATTGCCGAAGATTGCACGCACGCCGTGGGCGCGCAGACTGTTCATGAAGACAGTGCGTCCGCGCATTGGCATTACCTGCTGATGAGTTGAAGAAAAATCTGGCGGTTTATTTTACACACAATGCCGGGACTCACTGGGCGACACTGTCTGGATGGGCGCGGATTCTCAAACTCGCCTTAGGGGTTGAATGGGGTACTCGATAACCTCGCGCGCGGCCGGCAGCGGTGAATATGCAGTCTCCCTCCCGTCGCCAATATTCGCTTCTACGCCGCGGCCAACACGGAGGCCAACTTCGACAAAAGAACCTCTCTAACCAGCGGCTTCACGACAAAACCTACCGCGCCCGCCTTCATGCTGTCCATGACGACCGTCTTCTCGCTCAGACCAGTCATCATGATCACCGGAATTGAAGCAAACTTTTCCACCGATCGCAGGCGCCGAATGACCTCGACACCATCTACCTTCGGCATCCACACATCCATCAGAATCACATCCGGTCGGCGTTTGTGGACACTCTCCAGGGCTTCGATGCCATCCCCGGCAAAAGCCAATTCGTAATTGCTTTTGCCAAGCGCATTGGCAATCAGCTTGCGCTGAAATTCATCATCATCGACGATCAAAACGACCGGGCGGACCCCCGCTGTCAGGCGCTGCAGAGTGCGCGCGGCCTCCAGTTGGGGGGCGACGGCTTGCTTCAATACAGACGGCCATTCGCGTACCGGCTGGACAGCCTCTTGCACAGCACGGAAATGGGGCTCCACGTGCTCGGCTTTAAGCTGGCGTATTCCCATCTCTACGGTTGCCACATTCTTCGCGCCCGGCTCGTCTCCCTTAAGTTTGCGCGAAAGCCCATCGATGGCGGCTCCGATCCCGACCTCTGCACCGCGCACGGCCGCGCTGAGAGTTTCAGTATGCGCATTGCCGTGCACCACATTTTGTTCCAGCAACTCCTCCAGCGCAGCGACACGGCGCGTCTGCAACGCGATCTCCGCCATCGAAAGTGCGCCTTTGCTCGCCTTTAGCGCCCGCAATGCCAGGTGCACCGCCATCGGCAAACGCTGGGCATCGTTGGTCATCGGCCAAAAGAGCACGTAGTCGTTGAAATGCTCTTTCTTGCACAGCAGGTATGCCTGCTTGATATTGTTCTTGTCACATAGGAGCAGCGTGCGATGTGGATGCACCGATTTACAATGCCGATAGAGGCCTAGATAGTAATGTTCGGCCTTGCCGATGGTATTAAACGCCAGCACGAGAACGTCAGGTCTGCATTTCTCAAAATCGGCCAGGAACAGCTCGGGATCTGTCGACACCTGCAGGTCAGAAAATTCATCGCACAGGAGATTTTTGACGAGAGTCGTGTCAGGAACCGCGTCGCTGGCAATCAGGATGCGAGCACTTTCACTCACCGGAGTTCCGCTCCTTGCGGTGTGTTTCCCAACTCACGAGCCAGCCGGCAAGGTGCCTGGCGGCTTCATAATTTTTTTCGCACGCGCGGACCTGCCTTGAGCGCGTGTGGTCGCCCACCGTTGAAGCGTCGTCGAGGAGCAATATCCGATAAGGATTGCCTTGAAATTCCCGCACGAACCCCGGTTGACTTCCGCGACTTTCCCCACCTTCAGGGCTGGCACAGTCAGCAGATGATCTTGCCAAAGGTGTTAACGCGGGCACCTGTTATTCCTGTTTCATTATTCGTATGGGCGAGCGTTTTTTGCCAGCGATGTCGCTTAAGCAAGGGCCGGCTCACGCCGAATTGCTGAAATTGTGACCGTTAACAACTTCTCAAATTCGTGGACACGCGAGCGCACCGCCTTGTCGTCTCTTTGCATGCCAGCCTGTTCGAGGCCGGCACACGCTTCGCCCAGGGCAAGCGCGCCTACTGCGCGCGCAGAGGATTTTAAACGGTGCGCGACTGCGCCCGCGGTTGCCCAGTCCGCGCCAGCCACCGCGGCGCGAATTTCGGTTGCTCCCTGTTGGACCGAAGCCTGAAAATCCACTAATAACTCCGCCAGTAGCTCCGTATCGTCGCCGATGAGTTTGGTCAGAACAGCGGTGTCCAGGATGGTCAGAGGAATCGCGGACTCCGTGGCCGCTTGCGCGGGTGCAGAGGTGGGCTCGGCGGGTAAATGGGCAGGCAGCCATTTCTCCAGCACTGCCTTGAGGGTGTCGATTGGCACTGGTTTGGACACATAGTCATCCATGCCGGACGCTTTGCACCGCGCACTTTCGCCCTGCAAAGCGTTCGCCGTGCAGGCAATGATTGGGAGATGATGCGGCGCGCTTTCTTCCTGCCGGATAGTCGTGGAGAGCTCGTAGCCATCCATCTCGGGCATGTGCAGGTCCGTGAGCAGTAAGGCATACGAGCCTTCGCGCCAGCGGGACAACGCTTCGCGGCCATTGTCTGCGACATCGGCGGCTATCCCGAGCACCTCCAATTGCCGCAACAGCACCTTCTGGTTGATCTGGTTGTCCTCGGCGACCAGGATTAGGCGCTTGTCTGCGATAGCCTGGGTTCTTGAAACCTTCGGTGGCCGTTCCGCGGAGATGGCGAGTGCGGGATCGCGCTCCTCGCTGATTTCGATGCGCCCAGCCGCCAGGGCGACTGCGTCGAGCAGGGATTTCCGCGACAGAACATCACCATCCACGATGACACTATGATCAGCTTGTCTACGCGGCTGGCGGCGGCGGCCTTTGCCGATCACCACGCAGCCCCGCGCGGAAGTGGCGGGGAGACTCTCGATGAACTCGACGGTGCCTGCAACGCGTCCATCTAGGATCAGGATTGTCTGCGCCAGTGGCAATTGCGTCCAAACCTGCCTTAACGTAGCGATATCGTCGGCGCACGCATGGACCTGCGCGCCGACATACTCCAGATACGTTCGCCAATCCTGTCCTCGCGCCGTGTCCTGTGCGGCAATGAGGCAGTTGAGTCCGCCCAGGTCGGGTCCGATTGGCGACGCCGCGACGCTCAAGTCCAGCGCGACGGGCAACGTGACGGTGAAGGTCGAACCTAGTCCCGGGGCGCTCTCCACCGCAATGTTGCCCGCGAACAATTTGACCAAGCGTTCGCAGATCGACAGCCCCAGACCGGTGCCCCCGAAGCGACGTGTGGTGCTGCCTTCCGCCTGCGTGAAGGGTTTGAAAAGTTTCGCCGCTGCCTCGGGGGTCATCCCAATGCCGTTGTCCGACACGGCGATGCGCACGCTCGCTTCGTCGGCGACTTCCACCCGCACCTGAACTTTTCCGGGACGAACTTGGCCCGAAGAGAACTTAATCGCATTTCCAAGCAAATTATTCACGATCTGGCGCAGACGCACAGAGTCACTTGAAATCCAGGCTGGCAGCCGCGGATCAACAAACTGACATAGCTCGACGCCGTTACCTGCCGCCAGCGGATGCAGTGCATCGCAGACGCTTTCGACGACCTGCAGCAAAGACACTGGCTCGAGTTCCAATTCCATTCGACCGGCCTCGATCTTGGAGAAATCGAGCACGTCGTCCAGCACCCTTAGCAGGCTGAACGCTGATTCCCGGATGGTCTCGACCAACTCATCCTGATAAGTCGACATCGTAGATTGCCGCAGCACGTCAACCGACCCCAGGACGCCGTTCATGGGCGTTCGGATCTCGTGGCTCATGTTCGCCAAAAACTCCGACTTGGCCGCATTCGCATGTTCTGCGACTTCGCGCGCAAGACGATCCGCCTCCTGTCGCGCGCGCGCGGTGACATCCCTCACCGTGGTGATGTAGTGCGGACGTTCACCGGGACTGGCGACGTACTGCACGCTCAGTTCCGCCGGGAATTCGCTGCCATCCTTGCGCCGTTGAGGCGCATAGACTCGCATCGTCTGAGATTCAGCCCCGACCAATTCCGACAACATGCTGCGTATCGCGGATTCATTTAAACCGCATTCCAAATCTACCGGCGTCATCGTCGCGAGGTCCACCTGCGAGAAACCGAGCTGGCGAACAGCCGCCTTATTCGCATAGGTGAAGCGCAGTGTTTCCGCATCGACGACATAGGCGGCATCCACCATGGCATCCAGGGTGGTGAATGCCTGGCGCATCTGACGTTCGGCGTGCAGACGCGCGCTGATGTCCCGAATCGTGGCGACAATCATCTCGCCATCGTCCGTCTCCATCAGACTCAAACTAATTTCCACAGGAAATGTCGTGCCGTCCTTACGCCGCGTAGAAACATCGGAATAGCTTGCAATACCGGATGCCGACAGTGCTCCACCCTGGAACGTATCCTCCAGCAATGGATGCCGTGCCATCGAATCATGCGTAATGATTGCTTGAATAAACTGCGCTTCAAATTCGGCTCGGGACCAGCCGAATATTGTCTCGGCCTGCGCGTTTATCATCTTGATCAGGCCTTGCCGATCGGTCATCAGCATGGCTTCAGGTGCGAACTCAAAAAGATTATGGAACCGACGCTGCGAGCGCTCTGCCGCATCCTGCGCCATGCGAACGGCCGTGATGTCGTCAAATACCAAAGCGATCTGCATCGGGCCGTCGCCGGGAAAACGGGACGCGCGACAGTAAAACCATTGCGGTCCAGACGCCGCGTTATGGAGATACACAAATTCCCGATTTAATTTTTCACCGGTCACAATCTTGCGGATCTCGTCGATAGCCCGTGCCGCATAAGAGTTGCCCCTGCGCGCGGCGTTATCGCATAGCGCAAAAAAATTCGCACCCTCATAGGCCATTTGCCACCCATCTCTGTCCTTGTTGCACGTCCGCCAACTTTTATTGGTGGTCAGGATGGTTCCTTCGCCGTCCAGCACCCCGACGATCGCATCGAGTGCGTCGAGCGTAGCGCGCATAAATTTTTCGCTTTGCGCGAGACTCTCCTGCATCTCTACTCGGGTAAGGATTGCCTGCCGGCGTTCAAGCTCGAAGGCGATTCGCTTGCTGATTATCTGCATCAACTGCTGGTCTTCTGGCGAGAACACGCGGAGGCTATCGTGCAGAAGACACGCAACCGCGATGACTTCGCCGTCGCTATTGGAAACCGGAAACCCGCAATACGAGGTGATGTCGTATTTTTGGAGAAAAGCGGCGTTCGGGAAGCGCTCCTTGACACCATCGATCACGCAAACCTTGCGGTCCTTATGTACCATCGAACATGGCGATAGACGGAGTGCGCAGCTGCCTTGATCAAGCAACATCTCGCCGCCAAGGTAGACGAACTTGAAGAGCAGATTTTCGCCGTCGACCTCGGCCAGTATGACGCTGCGGATTCCAAACATATCGCCCGTCATCAGGATCAACTGCTCGAGCACTGTGTCGGGATCACCCGCCAGCGCCAGGCTCATTTTGCTGAGATTGGAGAGTTGTCGAGACTGCTCAGCTCGCTGCAATTCCAGGGATTTGCGCGCGGTAATATCGAAAAAATTCCCCACTAGCTGACGCG
>JANOVQ010000536.1:0-15014 GCA_031417495.1 Pseudomonadota bacterium
CGTGTCGATTTTGTGCGCGACCTTGTTTCCGTCGTAATCGACTGAGTAGTAGAAGAGATCGCCCTTGAACACCATCGGTGCGCCCTGGCTGTATCCGAACACGGTCTCGCGAATATTCGGTTCTGGACTGGTTGGCGCACACAGCGCATACATCGCGGCGGGTTTGGCTTCGTTACTGATGCGTGGGTGATACCACTGATCGAGGTAGTACCCCGGGCTTGCAAGCGAAGATTCCACGCCAATGACGGCGCGGAATTTATCCGGATGTTCGGCCGCGAGATCTACCGCCACCTGACCGCCCATCGAACAGCCCATGAACACCGGCCGGTCAAGTTCAAGCGCGGCGCAAAGGCCGGTAATGAATTTCAAAAAGAAATCCCGCGTGAGGTTGTAGGGCTTGGTCCAGTGCGGATCTCCAATTGGGGGCAGGGATTTCCCATGGAAGGGCAGATCCCAGGCAATCACGCGATAACGCTTGGTGATTTCTGAATCCTCGAGCAAATGACGCCACTGAAACGCGTGCGCGCCGGCGGTGTGTTGGCAAACCAGCGGAATGCCAGTGCCGGCGCTTTCGTAGTACACGCGGTATTCAATGCCATCGACGGTGAGATACACATAGCGGCCAGTGGTGTTGTCGTGTTTTGCCATGATCAATCTCCCGTTATGCCGCGCACTGGCGCATCAGTTGGAACATGCGTCGGAACGCGCCGTAATAAGCGAAGAAGGTTTCCGAATTTCCGGCCCAGTCGAATTCATCGCGGACGATCGCGGCGAACATATCATGCAAGAACGGGCGTGGAATGGGCTTCAGGAATTCCTGCCAGTTTGCGCGCGAGCCTCGGATCGTGACATCCGCCGAATCGAATTTTTCCCCCGCTGCAATGGTGGTCAGTTTTCCTTCGTGGAAACTGAGCAGTAGTGACTCTTTATCGAAGTAGAGTTTCAACGCGCCGTTCAGAAAACGCGCCGCGATCTGGAATTCACCGTCGGCGTTGACCGCGTCGATGAATTGGGTCTGGTTGAATAGAGACATTCGTTTCCTCCTCGTGCCGAGCTTTACAGTCACCGATCCTACGATACACGTTATCCCGGAAACAGCGCAGCCGTTCTCCGGATCCACCCCAATTATCAGACGCCGATGGATCCCGGGTCTGCGCCCGGGATGACGGAAGTTAGGCGCACGTGTTGCCCAGTCCCGTCATCCCGAAAAGCGTGGAGCGCTTATCCGGGATCCCTGCTGAACCTGTCGCGCCCCCTCATCCCGGGTCTGCGCCCGGGATGAGGGGGTTCTGTCTTTGGGAAGGCGCTAGTGGAATCAAGTGCGCTTAAGTTTCGTCACGCCTAGCCTGCTTCCAGCTGGCGGGCGATCACCAACCGCTGCACGTCGCTGGTCCCTTCATAAATCTGACAAACCCGCACATCGCGGTAAATGCGCTCGACGGGGAAATCTTCCACATAGCCATAGCCGCCGTGAATCTGGATCGCGTCGGAACAGACCTGCTCGGCCATTTCGGAGGCGAATAGTTTGGCCATGGAGGCTTCGCGCAGGCACGGTCTGCCGGCGTCGCGCAGCACTGCGGCGTGCAAGACCATTTGACGCGCGACTTCGATGCGCGTCGCCATGTCCGCCAGCCGAAATGCAATTGCTTGATGACCGATGATGGGCACCCCGAAGGCCTCACGTTCATTGGCGAACTTGGCGGCCGCCGCGAGCGCGGCGCGCGCCATGCCGACTGCCTGCGCGGCGATCCCGATGCGTCCACCTTCGAGATTGGAAAGTGCAATCTTGTAGCCGGCACCTTCTTCGCCCAGCAGATGGTCGCGTGGGATCTCGCAGTTCTCGAAGGCGATCTGCGCAGTGTCGGAGGCGCGCTGACCAAGTTTTCGTTCTATGCGCGCGACTCGATAACCCGGGGTGTCGGTCGGCACCAGAAAGGCGCTCATGCCGCGCTTACCGGCGCTCGGATTAGTCACTGCGAACACAATCGCGAGCTGGGCGTTTTGGCCGCTGGTGATGAATTGCTTTACGCCATTCAAGCGCCAGCCCGCAGCGGTGCGTTCCGCGCGGGTCTTCAGCGCTGAGGCGTCAGAACCCGCCTGTGGCTCAGTCAAGCAAAACGCGCCAAGCTGCTCGCCGCGCGCGAGGGGGCGCAAAAAGCGCTCCTGCTGTTCTGCCGTGCCAAATTTCAAAAGCGGCATGCACACCACGGAGTTCTGCACGCTCATGATGGTGGAAGTTGCCCCATCACCGGCGGCGATTTCTTCCAGTGCGATCGCGAGCGAGACATGGTCGAGTCCGGCGCCATCCAACTCCGCCGGCACCAGCATGCCCAATAGGCCAAGCTCACCCATTTGGCGCAGCGCAGCAGCGGGAAACGTCCGATTGCGGTCCCATTCAGCGGCATGCGGGGCGAGTGCCTCGGTGGCAAAGCGGCGCGTCATGTCGCGCACAATGATTTGGTCTTCGGACAACAACATTTGATAAATAGGCCTTTAAGGTTAGGGATTCATCCTTGACTGGAACGGGAGGTGCGCCGCAAGCTTCACGCAGCCCATGCGGGCGGCGCTCATGGCGAAAGAAAATACCCCGGGTGCGGCAAACTTGCCATCGCTTGCTGGCAAGCGGCAAAGAACTTCAAACAATAACCTTCAGGAGTACAACGGTATGTTTAAGAAAACACTCATCACACTTTGTCTCGGTGGCCTGTTGACTGCGTCCGGCGCAGCACTTGCCGATTCAGAAGAAGCCGATGGCGGCGCGCGTGCGGCGTGTAAAGGGTTGCCCTCGCAGGCCGCACTCAAAGCGGCCCTGGTGGCGGCTCGGGGGCAGGCCAACGGCGGTTTCAATCTGGATATGTGGGGTTCGATCGTCAACCGCGACGGCGTGGTCTGTGCGGTCGCGTTTACGGGTGCAAACCGCGGCGCGGAATGGCCGGGTAGTCGCGTGATTTCGGCGCAGAAAGCCAATACGGCAAACGCTTTCAGCCTGCCAGGGCTGGCGTTGTCCACGGCAAATTTGTGGGCGGCGGTGCAACCAGGGGGATCGCTCTTCGGTTTACAGCACAGCAATCCTGTGAATACCGATGCCGCCTATAAGGGACCATCGACTAACTATGGTCAGGCCAATGACCCGCTGGTCAGCCGCAAGATTGGCGGCGTCAATGTGTTCGGGGGCGGCCTCGCACTTTACAACGCAAGCCATCAGTTAATCGGCGCAGTCGGTGTAAGCGGTGACACGTCGTGCGCCGATCACAATATTGCCTGGCGTACTCGCCACGCCCTGAATTTGGACTTTGTGCCAGGCGGCGTCGGTCCTGCGGGTCGCGCCGATAACATCAATTACCAGGGATTAGTGGCCAACCCCAGTCTGGCGAACGACTTTTCGCATCCGATCTGCAAGATTGCGGGCGTCGATGGCGTCTCGGCGATCAGTGCCGGACTACCGATAACCCAATAACTGCAGCGCCTAAGCAAGTCCAAAACCCGTCATCCCGGAAAGCGCTCAGCGCTTATCCGGGATCCATTTTCATTGCTCGAGCGCAAACGTTCCCGCCAGATCCGGATTAGCGGCGACCCAATCCGCCACTGAATTCGCAGCACGCCACCGCGTGACATAATCGGCCATGGTTTCGAACACCACGCCATTGTGTGAGGCGAAGTAATTCAATAAACGTTCGAGCATCAGAAAGTAACGCCCGCGTGCGATGGTCTGTGGATGCATCGTCAAAATGAATACGCCCTGCGGACACCGCTGGTAGGCGTAGGCAAAGTCGGCACGCCACGACTCTTCGATCAGCGATGGCGCTTGCAAGCCAGTATTCATGCCGAGCACGAACTCGGCCGGCGGGAAGTCGTCGAGCAACCAAGTGACCGGCATTTCGACTAGATCGACGGTTGGGCCGAAATGATAAGCGCTATCCAGTGACCAGCGATCGCCGGAGCGTAGGTAGTAAGGATAGAAATCATGGCCCATGCAGCTCGAGTCGTAGCTGAAGCCATACTCGCGCAATAAATCGACGCTGCGTGGACTCAGGTCCCAGGCCGGCGAGCGATAGCCGCTAGGGCGCACGCCGACAACTTTTTCCAATGCCTCCAACCCCTTCTCAAGGATGCGACGCTCGCCCGCTTCATCGAACGCTGCTGGATTCTCGTGCACCCAGCCGTGATGGGCGAGTTCATGCCCACCCTGATGAATTTTTTCGACCAGCTTTGGATACGCGTAAGCGGTGTGCCCGGGCACCGCAAAGGTCGCCTTGATCGCGAACTGCTCGAGCAACGCGAGCAGGCGCGGAATTGCCACGGCGCTGAATTGGCCGCGGGAAATCATGCTGGGATTGTTGGACTTGGCGGTGCCAATCCACGAGGACATGGCATCGAAGTCAAAAGTGATGCAGCAACTCAGACGGGGGCTCGGCATAACACACTCCCTTAGCTTTAGGTCACGTCTGGCCCAGTATACGGGGCCAGAGTCGCGCCGATGACGGCTTCAAGCGGGTGGTTGGCGAGCCGCTCGGAGGCGTGCTCCGCCGAGGTGAGAATAAGTCCAGGACGGACTTATTCTTCGGCGCCTATCCCGAGCAGCCTTTGAGCCCCTGTTTCAAACCACCCCGTAGGCGAGCATGGCATCGGCCACTTTGACGAAGCCCGCGATATTTGCACCTTTGACGTAGTCGACGAATTTCTTGTCTTTGGTCTGTCCGTATCGCACGCAACTGGTGTGAATGTCCTGCATGATGTCGAGCAGGAGCTTCTGCAATTCGCTTTCCTTCCAGGCGATCTTGGCGCTGTTCTGGCTCATCTCGAGTCCCGATACCGCGACCCCGCCCGCATTTGCGGCTTTGGCCGGCCCGAACATGATTTTGGCGGCCAGGAATAGATCGATGCCTTCAATCACCGTTGGCATGTTGGCGCCTTCGGCGACCCCGATGCAGCCGTTCTTGAGCAGCAGCTTGGCGTCGGCAGCCAGGATTTCATTCTGGGTCGCGCAGGGAAACGCGAGCTTGCAGGGCACGTTCCACGGGCGCTGGTTAGCGTAGTACTTAGCCTTCTTGAATTTCTTGATATATTCCTCGATGCGCCCGCGTTTAACGTTCTTGAGTTCCTGAATCCACGCCAGACGTTCTTCGTTAATGCCCTCGGGGTCGTGGATGAAGCCATCGGAGTCCGACATCGTGACCACCTTGCCGCCGAGCTGGGTCACGCGCTCCACGGCGTACTGCGCCACATTGCCCGAACCTGAGACCACGCAGAGCTTGCCGTCAATTGCATCTTTGCGCTGGGCCAACATGTTCTGCATGAAGTAAGTGCAGCCGTAGCCTGTTGCCTCGGTGCGAATGAGGCTGCCGCCGTACTCCAATCCCTTGCCGGTGAGCACGCCGGTATGTTGGCGAGTAATGCGTTTCCACTGGCCAAACATATAGCCAATCTCGCGGCCACCGACGCCGATATCGCCTGCCGGGACGTCGATATCGTCGCCGATATGACGATAGAGTTCCGTCATGAACGCCTGGCAGAAGCGCATGACTTCGTGCTCGGACTTGCCTTTCGGATTGAAGTTTGAACCGCCCTTGCCACCGCCCATCGGCAGGCCCGTGAGGCTGTTCTTGAAAGTTTGCTCGAAGGCGAGAAACTTCAGAATTGATTCGTTGACGCTGGGATGGAAGCGAATGCCGCCTTTGTAGGGGCCGATCGCATTGTTGTTCTGCACCCGCCAGCCACGGTTAACGCGAATATTGCCTTGGTCGTCTTCCCAACAGACACGGAACGAGATGACGCGATCCGGTTCGGCAATGCGCCGCATGATTTGGTATTCGTGATAGGCCGGTTTGTCCACAATAAACTCGAAGATCGGCTTCGACACTTCGTAGACCGCCTGCTGGAACTCGGTTTGCCCGGGGTTCCGTTTCTTGAGTCCGTCCATGAAATGGTCGAGCGAGACCGCCGTGTTTTTGCCCATACGAATACCTCTAAGTTAAAGTTCACTGGAATTCATCGCGCCGCCGTGGATGCCACGTCTCGCGCCACAAAATAATGTCGGAAAACCCCACAGAACCTTTAGCATAGTCGAGGAAGAGCCGTCGCGTCAGAAGATTTGCCACGCAGAAGACAGAGGATGGGGGCAATCGGGAAATTAGGATTTGCCATGGAGGATTCGGAATATTTCTGGAGTCCCTTCCTGCGTATACAGAACACGAAGATTAGCCATTGAGAAAGCGCCGTCATCCCGGAAAGCGCGTCGCGCTCATCCCGGATTCATGGTGAATATCAAACGCCCCTGGAGCCGGATCTTCGCCCGGGATGACGAAGTTTATCGCCACGTCGTATTTACAACTGATGCCCTCTGTGTCCGCCGTGGCAGTCCTTCACTTCGTTCGTCGCACGAACCTCACGCCACCCCTAACGCCTCCCCCAAGGTTGGTCCGATCTCGCCATGGATTACCAGGTCGGCCTGCGCGTCCTGGGCTGTCGGCTCACGATTAATGATCACCAGGCGCGCACCATTGCGCTGCGCCCGCAACGGGAACGCGGCAGCGGGATACACCACCAGCGAAGACCCCAGCACCAGCATCAAATCACAGGCCAGGCTTGCTTGCTCGGCACGCTTCATCGCATCGACAGGCATCGGCTGGCCGAAGGAAATCGTCGCGGCCTTCACCAGCCCGCCGCAGCCTTCACAGTGTGGAAGGTGTCCTTCGGCGATAAAGCGTTCCTCGATAGGGGCGAGTTCGTGTCGACGCTCACACGCCAAACACTTGGCGTAAGTGCCGTTGCCGTGGAGTTCGATGATGCGCGCGTCGGCAATGCCGCTCAGCTGATGCAGCCCATCGATGTTCTGCGTGATCAGCCACTGGCATTTTCCTTGTGCCACCAGCGCTTGTACCGCGCGATGACCCTGGTTAGGACGTGCGCGACGGATATCGCGATCAATTAGAAATTTGCGTCGCCACGCTTCGCGGCGTTGCGCTTCAGAGGCAATAAAATCCTGATATTGAATCGGTTGAAATTGCGACCAGAGGCCTTGCGGGCTACGGAAGTCAGGAATCCCGGACTCGGTGCTGATACCCGCGCCAGTGAAGACCACGATGCGTGAGGCCTCGGCCAAATAGGTGCTGAGTGCGCCAAGCGACATCAGCCGCAGCGCCGAGCATGCCGGAGGCGGTAATGGTCGAGTCGAACGAACTTGCAGTCTGACATGAGCGCACGATAACCGGTGCCAATGGGCGTCTCAAGTCGTCCGCTAGCCGGGCAAAATAGTCCGCACCACAACGGCCTCAGACGAGGACCCTCGCGATAATTTTTAGGGACGTCAGCGCGGGCGACGCGGTATCGGCCGCGCAGACCCGGGATTCATGGGCGCCATAAAGTTAAGATGGATCCCGGATAAGCGCTGCGCACTTTCCGGGATGACGGGATTGAAGGTACCAGGCGTCCATTCGCCGCGTCGGGGCATTGGTTTGCAGCAGATCCGGTGCGGGCTTGCATAGCGTCATCATCTGCTGAATCGGTTATTCTTCGCCGACGCTTCACCCGCTAAATGGATGTAAACAAAATATGACTTCGCGTTATTGGAGTGATGTCGTCCGTGATTTGTCGCCCTATGTGCCGGGCGAACAACCGAAGCTGACGAACCTGATCAAGCTCAATACCAACGAGAACCCCTACCCACCTTCCCCGCGGGTGCGGGCCGCGATTGAGCAGGAACTCGCCAATCTCCGCCTGTATCCCGATCCGAATGCCGACCGCCTGCGCGACGCACTCGCCGCGCATTTCAAGCTTACCCACGAGCAGGTGTTTGTCGGCAATGGATCGGATGAGGTGCTCGCGCACGTTTTCCTCGCGCTGCTCGCGCAGGATGAGCCGATTCTATTTCCGGACATCACCTACAGTTTTTACCCCGTGTACTGCGGCTTGTACGGGATCGATTTTGAAGAGATCCCGCTCGGTGATCATTTTCAGCTGCGCCTGGAGGATTATCGCCACTTGAATGGCGGGATTATTTTTCCAAATCCCAACGCGCCCACCGGCTGCCCGGTGAGTCTGGCCGATATCCAGCGTCTGCTCGAGCACAACACTGAGTCGGTCGTCGTGGTGGATGAAGCCTATGTGGATTTCGGCACCGAATCGGCAGTGAGTCTGATTGATCAGTATCCCAACCTGCTGGTGGTACAGACGCTCTCCAAGTCGCGTTCGCTGGCAGGCTTAAGAGTCGGTTATGCGTTGGGCGACGCCGATCTCATTGAGGCGCTGGAGCGGGTGAAGAACAGTTTTAATTCCTATCCGCTTGATCGCCTGGCCATTGCCGGGGCGGTCGAGGCGATCGCCGATCAGGCGTATTTCGAACAAACCCGCCAGGCGGTGATGACCACGCGCGATATGCTAGTGACAGAATTGGTGGCACTCGGCTGCGAAGTGCTGCCCTCGACTGCGAACTTTGTGCTGGTCCGTCATCCGCAGCACGATGCGGCGGATCTCCAGGCAGGGTTGCGCGCGCGCCACGTGATCGTGCGTCACTTCGAACAGCCGCGAATCGAACAATTCCTGCGGATCACGGTGGGCACTGATGAACAGTGCGCCAGTTTGTTAGCGGCCTTGCAAGAATTGCTGAGCTAATCCGCGTTCGCGCGGCAAGCCAAGGGTTCAGGCTTGGCTTGCCGCGCTGCGCGCTCGACGTTGCGGCTACGCGTGCCAGAACTTCCAAGCCCAGAGCAGACAGATGATCAACTGCGCGCTGAACAGACTGGCGCGAATGAACACGAACGGCACACTGGTGGAAATCATGTGCACCACGGATTGACCGATGCGCGCATAGAGCAGCCAGCAAGCGAGTCCCTCGGTGATAGCGGTCTGCCCGGTCGCCATCGCGTACAGCAGAAAGGACGCCAGGATCGCGAGGTTCTCTAAAGTATTCGCGTGCGCGCGGGTGACCCGCAGCCCGAAAGTACTTAAATCCTTCCCTTCTGGATCAAAGGAATTCAGCTCCTTGCCGCCTTTGATCGCCATAAAACGTACCGTCACCAGCACAAAGGACAGAATGATCGCCCAGGTCGCGAGCCCAATCAGCGCATTTGCAGTATTACTCATGAGTCCCCCCTAAATTTTTTATGGATAGCGCCAACCTCAGGCGCTGCAGGCACGGGATCCGCGGCAATGCTAAACGGGCAATCCAGTCGCAAACCCAATGTGTCCCCAGCATAGAAGAAGCGACGTAGGACGTCGACTACTGGCACGTGCCCGGCAGCCCCCCGCGAGTGGCGACTCTTTCAGCGCGCCAGGCTGAGAAATTGCACGATCCACTGCGCAACCAAGAACGAGTCTGGTGGCTCGCTATAGGTCAATTGCGCCTCGGCCAGCGTCTTTTCGCCATAAATGTGGGCCCGCCCAGCGGCCAGGTCACGGGCAAATTCGCCCGTGAACTCCGGATGGCCCTGAATGCCCAGGAAGAGGTCGTCGATCACGAACATGGAATTCGGACAATGCGGGTTGCTGGCCAGCCGCTCGGCCTGCGCGGGCAGTTCGAGCACCTGATCCTGATGGCTGACGAAGACTCCATAGGCAGGGGTCGCCGGTGCCATCCACGCGGGAGTCTTCAGGACCTGCGTGAGATGCTTGCCGATGCCCCAGCCCTGTGGCGCCTTGGCCGTCACCCCGCCGAGGGCGCGCGCGATCATCTGATGGCCGAAGCAAATCCCGACTGTCGGTTTGCGCGCGACGAAAAGTTCGCGGACATAGTCCTCCAGGCGCCGGATCCAGGCTTCGTCGTCGTAGACCGCAAAGCGCGAGCCGGTAATGAGGTAGCCGTCGTGGGCGTGCGGGTTGGCGGGATACTCGTCGGCGTAAATCCGGTAGGCGGTGGTGTTAAGCGTTGGCGCGACGCGTGCCAACAGGCGCGCGAACATCGCGGGATATTCGCCGTGAGTGGCGACTAAATCTGCGCGGACTTGGCCGCACGCCAGGATGCCCAGGCTTTGCATAGGGAGATTATCGGCGGAGGTTGGCGCTGCTGTCGAATTAGACGGTGACGGATTCGCCCATCGCGCCGAAGTGCGCGCCGACCACGGCTCGCGATTCGCTCTTTCGTCGCAGCGCTTCTTTAGCCGCGATCAAGTGCCTTCGCGCGACGTCGCGCCCGTGGCACGCGCACGCACCGCATAATCTGGATGATCCGCGAATACCCCGTCCAATCCCTCAGCCAAATGCAGTCGAATTTCCGCTTCCAACTCGCCATATTCGCTGATCTCGGCGCCGCGCCGCAGCGGCGCTGGCAGAAAATGATTTTCGGCGCGAAAGGTCCAGGCATGAACCTCAAGCCCTGCCGCATGCGCATGCGCGATCACGGAGGTCGGCGCGTCCATGCTTTCATCGGTGCGGCGCGGAATCAGTAATTGCTTAAACGGCCCGATGCCGGCTGCGTAGCGCGCGATCTCCTGCAAGCCGGTAGGAGTGAGTAGTGTTGAATAGGGCCGCGGTTTAGCGGCGAGCACAGTGTCATAGGGTGCGCCATGCGCCTCAATCAGTTGGATGAGCGGAATCGTCAGCCTCGCGGCAGGCAGGATTTTGGCGTGCAATTTCTGCAGGTTGGCAATCTCGAAGGACTGAATAAACACGCGCGCTGGATCCGTGAAGCCTTCAGCGAGGAGGGTCGCGACCAAGGCGTGACCGAGATCTACGTCCAGGCGACCACCGGCCAGATAACAGCCATCAGTCAAAAAATAAGTGGGATGCTTGGTTTCCGGATACACCCCGGCTCGCCGCCCGGTGCGTGCCGCGTGGGTCTCGAGCAGCCGCAGGACCTCGCTGAAGGTCGGGATTGCGAACTGTCCGTCGTACTGGGTATTGGCCGGCCTTAACACTGGCAGCCGTTCCACTGCGCGCAGGGTTTTGATCTCAGTCAAGGTGAAATCCTCGCTGAACCACCCGCGCACCGCGCGGCCATCAATGTGCTTGGTCGCCAGTCGGGTGCTGAACTCGGCGCGCCGATAGACGTCCGTGCTGGTTTCTGTGGCGATCAGGTTGCCGGCGGAATCGAGCACCGCGAGGGCGTTCTCGTGGCGGCAAATCAACACGCCGTCGCCCGTTGCGACCAGATCGGGCTCGATGAAATCCGCGCCTTGGTCGAGCGCGAGCTGGTAGGACGCGAGCGTATGTTCGGGGCGATAGCCGCTCGCGCCGCGGTGCGCAATCACGAGCGGGCGTGAACGCAAGGGCGGGCTGTGTTTATTCATACCAGTAGCCACACGATGGTCGCGACTACCCAGCTGAGTTCATTCGCGATCTCACTGACTGCCGAGCCGATTCGATTGCGATCCCAGCCGGCTTCGCGGATGGAGAAATAAAGCTGGCCAAGGCGGAGATTGATCGTGATATGTCCCGCCAGAACCGCGAATGGGGCAACCCCCGCGCCGCCGACCTGCGCGAGATGCCAGGCCAAAGTAAGCTGCGGCGTCGCTTTGAAAAACACCGCCAGCCAACCGCGCACCATTGGATCGCTGAAGCCCAGGCCGTAATGACGCCCCACCGCGAAAGTGCCGAGAATGCCGAGGCCGCTGACGATCACATTCGCCGTATCGACCGGCTGCCAGGCACCGAGCGCGCGCCACAGCAGCACGAGCAGGGCACTGGCCAACACGAGTGACCAGGTCGCATAGGTGGTTACCGTCTGCGCGGTTACGCGGCTCGGTTGCACTTGATGCGCTTTCACCGCGAGCAATAAATTCAAGGCCAGGAAAATAGCCCAGAACAGAAACCACGTCAGGCTGACACCGGTCGTGGTTTCCAGCATGCGCGTGATCTGCGCGACACCAAAGATCAGCGCGCAGGTGATTTGGATCGCGAACAGACCGTCCGCGATCCCGCGTTGACTCAGCACCACTGCGCGGCCCTTACAGCAGCGGGATCACCTTTTCCGCAAAGTCCTTGGCGACGTGGCGCAGATGCATGAGTGGCGGCAGCAAGCTGATCTCCTTCAGTCCGGCGCGCCCGGCGGCGCGTATTTTTTCTGCCACCTCGGCGGGTTCGCCAACGAGACAGGTGCCCTGGATCATTTCCGGCGTGATCAGCGGGCGTTCAATCGCGGGGTAGTAGCTGCAATGCCCCTCGTGCAGCAGCTGGTGCTTCTTATCCTCCGCCAGCGGCATCTTCTGCGTGCGCTCAAGGTACTGCTGCCACACGTTACGCATGTAGGCGGGAATCACGCTGTCGTCCTTGGTATAGCGCCAGACTTCGTAGATGAAATGGAGCGCTGTCACCACCCACGAACCCGCCGTTTCAATCACGCGCAGATCGCTGAGTTTTTCGCCGGGGCGCAGGACCACCGCATGGCACAGCGACACGGTGTGGTAGCTCTGATCGATTTTGCGCGCGGCTTTCTCGGCGCCCGCTTTCACGAGATCAAGATTGGCCTTCATCATGTCGGGTTGCTCGTTAAAGATCGAGATCAAGCCATCGCCGTAGGCACCTGCTGCACGCAGCGCGAGTGGCCCATTCGCCGCCACATACATCGGAATTTTATCCCAGGTGTTGCGAAAGCCGCCGCCGTGATCCTGCCACACAATTTCGGTGGTCTTGTCACGATAGGTATAGTCAACGGGCTCGCCGTTCAGCATTGCGCGCACCACCCGCAAGTACTCACGGAACTCCTTCACTGGTGTCGGATCCTGACCCATCACGCGCATCGCGGTGTGGCCGGAACCGATCCCGAGAAAGGTGCGCCCGGGGGCCAGTACATTGATCGAGGCGATGGCGGCGGCGGTGGTGGGCGCGATGCGGGTGGCAGTGATAGCGACGCCGGTACCAATCTTGATCTTCGAAGTACACAGCGCGGCCGCTGCCATCGTGGCATAGCAATCCGACCACATCATTTGCGTGTCTGGAAACCACACGGCGTCGTAGCCCCAGTCTTCCAAGTCTTTAGCGATCCGATAATCGGCGATACGGGTTTGTACGTGGCAGCTGAATTTCATTTTTGGTCTCTCCTGCTAGGTTAGTTAGGTAATTGTAGGCCCGGGTTACGACCCGAGTTAGGTTAGTCATTTCAGAACCGACCAAGCGGAGCGCACCTGGTCTCCGTCCTCGCGACTCCCATCCCCCGGTGGGGCCCAGTCGCTGCGGGCGAAGACCAGGCGCACTCCGCTTTCCGCAACGCCGGACCACGCGCTAGGCCCCACCGAATATCCGAAGATGTTACACCACAGGATTCGCCCAACAGAACGCCCGCTCGTGTAGCATCTGGATCATCCACTGACTGCGCAACCGGAAGGCTTTACACATGCAATCGCGAAAACTCGGCAAGCTGGGTCCGTTAGTCTCCAGCGTAGGACTCGGCTGTATGGGGATGTCAGAGTTCTACGGGACGGCAGACGACGAGACCTCAATCAAGCTGATTCAAGAAGCGGTTGCACGCGGCTTGAATTTTTTCGACAGCGCCGACATGTACGGACCGTTCACGAATGAAGAACTGCTCGGTAAGGCGTTAAAGGGGCGTCGCCAACAGGCGGTGATCGCGACCAAGTTCGGCTTTGTGCGCGATGACAAGGGCGGCTATCACGGGATAAGCGGGCGCCCCGACTACATCAGGGCCGCCTGTGAGGCGAGCCTGCGGCGCTTGCAGGTGGAGTACATCGATCTCTATTACCAGCATCGAGTCGATCCCACTGTGCCGATCGAAGAAACGGTAGGCGCGATGGCGGACCTGGTGCACACCGGCAAGGTGCGCTTCATCGGTCTCTCGGAAGCGGCCCCCGCGACGATTCGCCGCGCCTATCGCGAGCATCCCATCACGGCTTTGCAAAGCGAGTATTCGCTGTGGTCGCGCGATCCGGAGCGCGAGCATTTTGCGGTGTGCCGCGAACTCGGCATTGCATTTGTCGCCTATAGCCCGCTTGGGCGCGGCTTTTTAACCGGCACGATTCGGGACTTCGAAAATCTTGCAGCGGGGGATTTCCGGCGCAATTCACCGCGCTTCATGGGTGAGAATTTTCAGCGCAATCTCGCCGTGGTGGACGCGGTGGGCAAGATCGCCGAGCAGCGCGGGTGCACTGCGGCGCAGGTTGCACTGGCCTGGGTGCTGGCCCAGGGGGAACACCTCATTCCGATTCCAGGCACGACTAAACTGGCGCGCCTGGAAGAGAATATTGGCGCCAGCACGCTGGTGCTGACTGCCGAGGAGCTGGCAGCACTCGAGGCCGTTGCGCCCAAGGGCTTCGCGGCCGGTGAGCGTTATCCGGAAGAACGCATGAAGATGCTCAACCTCTGAGCACGATGTTCTGCTGTCGAGCTGGGCCAGGGGTGCGCCGGCGCTGGACTAACGCCAGGGAGGTGCGAGGATGCCAGTAACTCCGTTTGATCCACTCTGGAAGCGCAGCAACGCGCCGCGCCTGCGGCGCTGGCAATGGTGGCTGCCGTTCAGCTTGTTGGCGCTTGCGTTGGCTGCCGCGTGGTGGGTGTCACGGCCGGCAGTCCAACGTGAATTTGCATTACGCAAACTGGCGCCACTGGTGGATTCCCTCACGCTTGAATACGTCCACCTCACGCCGTGGTCGCTGGTGGTCCGTGGTGCGGAGTTCGCTTATCAAGGTGGCAAGTACCACGTGGGCAAACTGGAGGTGGACTTCAATCCGCTGGCCTTGCTCACGCACACGGTGTCGATTACGCGCTTAGCGTTGCAGCACACCGATCTCGATCTTCGCGAGCTGACTATTCCACCGGACAATGAGCCCTTCCCGGGCCTGCTACCCACCCTTGATCACGGCTATGCGCTGGCCTTGGAAGATGTCGATGCCGCCCTCAGCGTGATGCTAAAAGGCGAGCATGGGGCGACCGTGCGACTCGCTGATGGCCACTTCAAACCGCATGTTGCCGGCAGTCTTAATGTCGCGGTTACCTATGCCGCGCCAACCGGCACTGATCGTATCGATGCCCTTGGCAGCGTGGAACTCAGCCAGCTCTCAGGCGGGCGAATCCGTGCCTTGTCTGCGGTCCTCGAGACCAAGTTCCAATTCGCCGCGTTGCCCGCCGCC
>JANOVQ010000537.1:0-1939 GCA_031417495.1 Pseudomonadota bacterium
CGCGGAGATGCGTCGAATCGTCTGCGATTCGAATGTGCGAGGTGACCGCCCCATTCTTCTGCGACATGCCGGTCATGTCGAGCACACTGATGGCTTTGCCGTCGAGATGGGCCGCCATGCCGAGGAGTGCGCCGACGGTGATCACACCGCTGCCACCCACTCCTGTGACGAGAATATTGAAGGGTCGCGCCAACGCTGGGATTGTCGGCTGAGGTCCGACGAATTCCTCGTGCACTTTTGGCAGCGAGATGGGTACCGACTCCAATTCAACTGTCACAAAACTGGGACAGAAACCTTCAACACAGGAGAAATCCGCATTGCAGGCATCCTGATCAATGGCGCGTTTGCGCCCCAACGCGGTTTCGAGCGGAACAATTGCCGTGCAGTTGGACACCACCCCACAGTCGCCACAGCCTTCGCAGACTTCGGCGTTGATAAACGCGTGGCGTACGGGCTTGGCGAGCAACCCTTGTTTGCGGCGGCGCCGCTTCTCAGCCGCGCAGGTTTGGTCGTACACCAGCACACTCACGCCGATGTACTGGCGCAACTCCTCCTGCACGGTCTCGAGTTGGGCACGTGCATGAATCGTCGCGAGTTCACTCAGCGCGGAATTTTTGCGATGGGGCGCGGGATCTTCGGCGACGATCGCAATTCGCCGCACACCTTCCGCGGCCACCTGGCGCACGATGTCAGCGACCGCCAGCGGCCCGTCGATGGGCTGCCCGCCAGTCATTGCCACCGCATCGTTGTACAGAATTTTGTAGGTGATGTTGACCCCAGCGGCGACTGCGGCGCGGATCGCCAAGCTGCCCGAATGGTAGTAAGTACCGTCGCCCAGATTCGCGAACACGTGAGATAAGGTCGAAAAAGGCGCCTGTCCGATCCAGGTTGCACCCTCGCCGCCCATCTGCGTCATGGTTTTGTTCGACTCAGGAAAAATGGCCGTCGCCATCACATGGCAGCCGATGCCCGCCAGCGCAATGCTGCCGTCCGGCGTTCTGGTCGAGCGATTGTGCGGACAGCCGGCACAGTAATACGCCGGTCGCGGCGGTGGCTTGTAGACGGTGTTGAGCGCGGCTTCTTTCGCTTCCAGAAAGTGCAGCCGCGCAGTAATCGCATCGCTTTTGTGAAAGCGTTTGATGCGATTGGCGAGCACGCGCGCGATCTGCGCGATCGAAAAATCACCCTTGGCCGGCAACAGCCATTCGCCGCGCGGCGCGACCCACTCGCCGTGTTCGTCGAACTTGCCAATCACGCGCGGCCGCACATCATCCCGCCAGTTATAGAGCTGCTCTTTGAGTTGGTACTCGATCATCTGGCGCTTTTCTTCGACCACCACGATTTCCTCGAGACCGGTCGCAAATTCGCGAATACTTTCCGCTTCGAGCGGCCATGGCATCGAGATTTTGAATAGCCGCAGACCAATGCGCTGCGCTTCTTCCTCGTCGATGCCCAACTGGTCGAGTGCTTCGAGAACATCGACAAAAGATTTGCCGGTGGCCGCCACCCCGAGCCGCGCTGGCCGTGAGTTCCACACGATGTGGTTCAGGCGATTCTCGCGGGCGTAGGCCATCGCCGCATAAATCTTGTAATCCTGCATCAGCGCTTCCTGCGCGCGCGCCTGGCGTCCCAGGGTGTCGTTCGATAACCGCGCATTCAGCCCGCCAGCGGGCAGATTCGGATAGTCGGGGTAGCGGGTTTCGATCAGAAAAGGATCGGCACTCACACTGGCTGAGGATTCCACCGTATCGGCGAGCGCCTTAAAGCCCACGGCGCAGCCGGAAAAGCGCGACATCGCCCAACCATGCAGCCCGAGCGTGAGATATTCTTGAACATCGCAGGGATACAGCAGCGGGATCATGGCGGCCGCGAATTGGTGGTCGCTTTGATGCGGCAAGGTGGAGGAATACGCACCGTGATCGTCGCCGGCGACCAGCAG
>JANOVQ010000538.1:0-7590 GCA_031417495.1 Pseudomonadota bacterium
GAATCGCGCGACCGGCATTATTGAGCGCGCTCACGTCGTTGGTGTCCAAGGTCGTGAGCCGCGCCTTGATGCGTTCGTCGAGCCCCTGCTGCGCCAGAAATTCCTGAAATGCTTCGGCGGTCGTCGCAAAGCCCCCTGGCACCCGCACGCCAGCCGCGCTTAAATGCCGAATCATTTCACCGAGGGAGGCATTCTTGCCGCCGACCCGGTCGATTTGATCAATACCGGTCTGGTCGAGGCTGACGATATAATCGAGCATGCGATTTCCTGCTGCTTGGATTTTGATTGCTGGAGCTGGCCAGGATTTTACCTGACTCATCGTTTTCCGCTAAGGAATCTCTACCTATGAAGCGTCGGGTCTTTTTCGTCTCTGATCGTACGGGAATCACGGTCGAGACCCTGGGGCAAAGCCTCCTCACGCAATTCCCCGATACGGAATTCGTCGCACGCACGCTGCCCTTTGTGACCAATCAACTCGCCGCCCAGTCTGCCGCAGAGGTCATTCGCAGCGCCTGCCACGACGATGGTCTGCCGCCACTGGTGTTCAGCACCCTGACCGATCCGGCAACCCAATACATTATCGCGTCCAGCAATAAACACGTGTTCGATCTGTTCGGGACCTTTATCGAACCACTCGAAGACGCACTAGGGCAGGAATCTTCCCATACTGCCGGCCGGATGCACGGTATCGGCGACGTACTCGCCTATGAACAGCGGCTGCGTGCGCTTAATTTTACGCTCAGTCATGACGATGGCTTGAGCACCCGCGATTTAAACGACTCCGACGTGGTGCTGATTGGCGTCTCCCGCTGCGGCAAAACGCCGACCTGCCTGTATCTCGCCATGCACTATTCACTGAAGGCCGGCAATTATCCACTGACGGAAGATGACTTCGAAACCACCCGCCTACCACCGGCATTACACGCCTGTCGGCACAAACTCTACGGACTCACCATCGTGCCGGAACAACTGAGTCGCATTCGACACGAACGCCGCCCACAAGGCGTGTACTCCACGCTTGCCCAATGCCGCAGCGAGGTAGCGCGGGCCGAAGCTATGTTTCGCAGCGAGAATATCCAATTTTTAGATACCACCACGGTCTCGATCGAAGAAATAGCTGCCACCGTGGTGCGTGACCAGAGGCTGCGCTGAGGACCCGGGCGGAAATAATCTTTACATTCGGCTGTTCCTGAACGGCCGCTGCGGCGTTGCGTTGCTTAGGCCGGGCCCACCATTCCCGGCGCAACACGCCTTGCAGCAACCGCTCACAAACACCCTCGGTGTGACAAGATTATTTCCGCCCGGGTCCTACGGCTCAACATTAAAGCGCAAATCGCTCGCGTCCCAGAACTTCGCCACATAACGACCGGGCCGCGCGAGCACGGGGTCACTAAACCCGCCGGTCACCAGCAACATGCCTGATTGCAGCTTCCAGCCTTGCGCAAGAGTTTTGTTGATCAACCAGAACAACGCGGTTTGCTGACTTCCCATCACACTCACCGCGCGCCCGCGATCAACCACCGCTTGGTCGAGGAAAAGCTCCACCAGCACGCCGTTCACGGTCGCGGAATCCATGGTGACCAAGGGTTTCCCGACCAGTAAACGCGCGAACGCCACGTTGCCGGCGATGAGATCTGTACCACTCACACCGCTCTCACGTTCAAAGCGGAAATCGGAGAAGTCGATGACAGGCGTCACCGCACCAACCAACGGCGCAAGTTGCGCAAGATCTGTCAAGGGTTGGGTGATCGGCGCTTTCAGCACGAAACCGAGCGCAGGAGCAATCGTCAGCCGCTTGAAATCCCGTAAATGTAAGGTGACCTCACCCGCCAGCATGCCGTTATCAAAAATAACCCCCGCCACGGGTTCGCGCACATTGAACTCAACCTGGCCACGCGGTCGCGTGAGCCCGGCCTTGAAGCCACTGATGCGATCGCTGGCGCTAAGATTCTGCGCGACCAGTTTCTGGATGGCATAAGCATCCAGCAAATTCAGGCCCGCGCCATAGGCTGAAAGCACCGGCAATGGCTGCTTGGCTTTGATTTGCGTCGCGACCACGGTCGCCCAGTCTTGCAAAGTGGACCACGCCAGCGCCTGTGCGCCGAACAGGAGCAGGCCGATAAATGTCGTAGCGCGAGTCATTCAGTAGCGCGTATTCCATGGTTAAGTAGTACTGTGGCGGTGACGCTCAGCAGGTCGCCCGGTCGCCCCAATTTTCACGGCAGAGTTGCCGACTTGACGACACCGCGCAGCAACCGTGTAATGACGCGCAGCGCCGCAATTCTAACCGACTCGGCCCCGGCCATCGCAAGCGACTGCAGATCTCCGCCATTTAATGCACACCATCACTTTAGATTTTAGGGACTCACTGCATCGGCGCAGGGTCACTGTGCTGCTCAGCGCGCTGCTGTGGTTCGTCACGTGCCAGCTGACTGCGGCACCAGCGCTCCCGGCGGCGGAATACGCGTTGTACTCTGCGTTGCTGAATCATGGCCTCGATCAGGCCGCGCAACAGGCCGTGATCGCCGACCTGACGACTGGCGATCCCGCGCGCATTGTGACGGGAGGCCCGCCCACCGCGGCACGCGCCCAGGAATTGAACACTTCGTTAGAACTTTTGCACGAATGGTGGCGGCTGAATCAGCGAACGTACCCGTTGGCCGCCAAGTTCAGACTGCGCGTCCCGTATGTGTTATTTAAAGAAGCGGATCGCGATCTCCTCTTTCGCGGTGATGAGCCGGTCGCTGGTTGGAAATTATTCTTCGCCCGTTATGCGGGCAGCAGCGGGGTGGTGCGTCTCTCGCGCGTGGCCTTCGATGCAGCGCACTTACAGGCCTTGGTTTATCTTGAATTCCAATGCGGACCCGAATGCGGCTCAGGACGGCTGGTGCAGATTGCGCGCGACCCAAGCGGACAATGGCAGGTGCAAAGCGGCGAATTGATGTGGATAGCCGGCCCCCCAGTCACGCACCCTAAAAAATGAAAAAGCTCTGCGTGTTTTGTGGATCGCGACTTGGCCAACGTCCAGCCTACCAAGCTGCCGCGCGCGAACTCGGCAACGCACTCGCGGCGGCCGGATGGGGTTTGGTGTACGGCGGCGGAAGCGTCGGCCTGATGGGCGAAGTCGCCGACGCGACACTCGCTGCCGGCGGCCATGTGACCGGCGTGATTCCAGCTTTTCTGAACCGCCAGGAAATTTTGCATCCCAATTTAGCGAGCTGTCATACCGTCAGCGATCTCTTTGAACGCAAATCCATGATGATGGAAATCGCCGATGCCTTTGTCGCCTTGCCCGGCGGCATCGGCACCTATGACGAACTGCTGGAAGTGATCGCCTGGCGCCAGCTGCACCAACTCGACAAGCCCATCGCGGTGCTCGATGTAGAAGGCTACTTCCAACCCTGGCTCGCGAGCTTGCGCCATGCGGCGGACGCAGGCTTCGTCGATCATGGCGAACTCGCCAAGCTGCAGGTGGCCGCCACGGTCCGCGAGGTATTCGTTGGTTTGGGGATCTCCAGGTGACCAGCCCACCGCGCTTGCGTGCCGTGGTCTTCGACATGGATGGCGTGTTGATCGATTCCGAGCCGATCATTCGCGCTGCCGCGCAACTGGCTGCGATTGAACTGGATCATGAAGTGACAGACGATTTCTACGCGAGCGTGATTGGCCTGCCTGGCATGCAGGTCGAACGCGCCTTCATGCAGGAATTTGGCGCCGAGTTTCCACTCGCCGATTACCGGCAACGTTTCGAGCGGCGCTACCACGAACAAATCAAATCGCGCGGACTCGCGGCCAAACCCGGCATCTCGGATTTGCTCGATATGTTGACTGAACGCGGCGTGCCCATTGCAGTGGCCACATCCACCCGCGCTGGCAACGCGCAAAGCGCGCTCGCTGCCGCCGGGCTCCTGTCACGTCTGCCGGTGTGCGTGACCGGTGATCAGGTGCAGCACGGTAAGCCTGCACCGGAAATTTTCTTGACCGCCGCGGCACGACTTGGCGTCCCCGCGCACCACTGCATCGCGGTGGAGGATTCTGAAGTCGGTGCGCGGGCCGCGGTGGCCGCCGGCATGTGCACCTTGCTGGTTCCCGACTTGAAGCCCCCCAGCAGCGAACTCGCCGCGATGGTCAGCGAAGTGCTGGCCTCCATGCCGCTCGCGGCAGCGCGCATCCTTCATCTACTCACATACCGCTGAGCCATTACTTATTATGTCGAACCTTTTTGCGCGTGCCTTCCTGTTGCTTAGTATCGGGTGTGCTGCTGCGTTCGCCCAGGAGGCGGCACCGACAGCGCCCTTGGTCACTGCCGAGCAGGCGCTGGCCGCCTATGATCGCTTTCGTGTTGCGCCGGAGAAATCGCTACAGGAAGCGCCCACGTTCCTGCGCTACATGCAAGGCGGCGCCGTGCACACGGTGCTGAATAATCAAGTCGTGTTCTGGATGTATCGTGACTTCCCACCCGATGTGCAGGCGGTGCTGTATGCCGCGTACATGGGCGGCAATCTCGACTCACAGTTACGGACTCAGAAACGCGGCGACGATCCGACGGCGGGGATCGCGGCAGCACTCGGCGCTTACGCCGCGCTCAAACAAACCCACCCAACGCTGGTGATTAGCGAACTCGATTCACTCGCCAGTGCCGCGGCGGAGGGTCGGCTCCCGGCGGCCGTCGCGGCACTGGCCAACGATAAGCCTGCCAAGCCGTGACGAAGGCGCGCGCCACCCGTCGCACCGCTGGGGCTTTTGTGCGCGATACCCTGGCCATCGTCTACGACTTCGATGGCACGCTCACGCCGCAACCCATGCAGGAATACACTGTATTGCCGCAGCTTGGGATTTCGCCGCAGGCTTTCTGGCAGGAGGTCAACGCTGAAGTGCGGGCCACGGGCGGCGACGCAATCCTCACCTACATGCGTTTGCTGGTGGAGAAAATCGAAGCTAACAAAGCCCACCTCAGCCGCGAGGCGTTGCGCCGTCTGGCGCGGAGCATTCAGTATTACCCAGGGGTCGCTGGTTGGTTTGAACGCATCAATGCCTACGTGACCAACTGTTCGGGCGGGCTGGTGCAAACTCGCCATTACATTATTTCCGCCGGCTTGAGCGAGATTCTCGAAGGCATTTCCATCAAGCACCATTTCGAGCGGATATACGCCTCGCAGTATCATTTTAATCACCACGAAGTCGCGTGCTTTCCTACCGTGGTCATCAACGACACCAGCAAAACCCAGTATCTGTTTCGGATCAACAAGGGGCGCGAAACCCCCGGCGAATCGATCAACGAATACATGCCCGAAGCGGAGCGCCCAATTCCCTTCACGCACATGCTGTATATCGGTGATGGCCTGACCGATGTGCCGTGCATGACAGTCACTAAAAAATACGGTGGGTTTGCGGTCGCCGTGCATAACCCAGCTTCTGCGGCCTCAATTGAAACCTGTCGCGAACTGGTGCGCGCGGAGCGCATCGATTATTTTGCGGCTGCCGACTACCGGCCCGGGCGGATTCTCGAGAAAAGAGTGAAGACCCTGCTCGATCTCATCATTGCGCGTATCCAATTCGCGCGCGAACGGCATGCCTTTCTGCAAACTTTGGATTAATCGAGACACGATGAAACTTTCGCGCCTGAGCCTGTTCTGCGTCATCCCGCTGCTTAGCCTTGGCGGTTGCCGTGCCCCCGATCTGAAGCCGGATTTTTTGAAACGAGACAAACCGGCAGTGACCACGCCGGCTGCCGTGCAAACCACGGTTGATCCCTCACTCACCCCACGCGAACTGCTCACCGCGCGCCTGATCAATCCGCGCAATGCCGAGTCGAGCACGCCGGGCCTCACCGTCGGTAAACTGATCGAATTCGCGGATCGCTATCTGGCCTGCGATTGTGCGAACACGCGTTTTGCGAAAACCTGGCAGCGGGTGACCGGGGGCTATGAGCTCTCCACCAATGCGGACCAAGTCCGACCGCTTCAATTTAAATGTGCCGGGAGCGCTGAGGCGCTGGAATGTTATTTGACCGAGATCGATCGCGGGCCTGGTTTGACGAATCTCACCGAACGGTTCATGCCGGGCAGCGACTTCATTACCTTCATCTATGCGCATGGCCTGAGTTGCCCCAGAGTGGAGCCCTGCCCGGCACCCGTGCCTGATCTTAAATAGACGGCGGTTAAAGTTCGCGCTGGGAGCGACCGACATCCTTTCTATGCTATTCCGTAAAGAGCTGGTCTCGATATGTGAGCTAATGCTGGCACCGTCTTGAGCGCCAGTAGTGTATTCCCGGTCTCCGTCCTCACGACTCCCATCCGCCAGTGGGGCCCAGTCGCTGCGGGCGAAGACCGGGAACACACTGCGCCGAACGCCGAGTTGAATCCGCCACAAAAAAATTCGTCGCGGAATGGCCCACGGGCGTCCAGGTTGTTCGGCGCATTTCGACCTCTCGCGAACAACTCGCAACGCACATCACTTACGCTAAACTAACCGGGCGCCATCGCGCGCGGCCTTCGAGGAAGAAGAGACAACTATGGCCCCGATTGTCGCTCCGGATATTGATCCACAAGAAACCACTGAATGGCTGGAAGCGTTGGCGGCGGTCGCCGAAACCGAAGGCATCGGGCGCGCGCACTATCTTCTCGAACGCCTGATCGAAACCGCGCGCCGCTCGGGGGTTGACCTGCCCTATTCGGCCAATACGGCCTATCTCAATACGATCCCTCCGCATCTCGAACAGTACACGCCAGGGGATCCGGCACTCGAATGGCGGATCCGATCGATCAATCGTTGGAACGCGATGACGATGGTGGTCAAGGCCAATCGCAAGAACAGCGAACTCGGTGGGCACATCGCGAGCTACGCCTCGGCGGCGACCCTCTACGAAGTGGGCTACAGCCATTTCTGGCACGCGCCCTCGGCGGACCATGGCGGTGATCTCATCTTCATGCAAGGCCATTCCGCGCCCGGCGTCTACGCGCGAGCGTACTTACTCGGATTGATCAGTGAAGACCAGCTCGACAATTTCCGTCAGGAAGTCGATGGCAAGGGGCTGAGCTCCTATCCCCATCCCTGGCTGATGCCCGAGTTCTGGCAGTTCCCGACTGTCTCCATGGGGCTTGGCCCGATCATGGCAATCTACCAAGCACGCTTCATGCGCTACCTGGAACATCGCGACCTCGCCAAAACTGCCGGGCGCAAGGTGTGGGCATTCATGGGCGATGGCGAAATGGACGAACCCGAGTCCTTCGGCGCGGCCGCGCTCGCTTCACGCGAGAAACTGGATAACCTGGTGTTCGTGATCAACTGCAATCTGCAGCGCCTGGATGGCCCGGTGCGTGGCAACGGCAAGATCATTCAGGAACTGGAATCGGATTTTCGCGGCGCCGGCTGGAATGTGATCAAAGTGATCTGGGGTGCAGCCTGGGATCCGCTGCTCGCGCAGGACACCAAGGGTTTGCTGTTGCGACGCATGGAAGAAGTCGTCGATGGCGAATACCAGGCGATGAAGGCCTTCAATGGCGCCTATGTCCGTGAGCACTTCTTCGGCAAATATCCAGAACTGAAGCAACTCGTCTCCAGCATGAGCGACGACGACATCTGGCGCCT